>CACYBR010000229.1 GCA_902772705.1 uncultured Planctomycetota bacterium | reverse complement strand
GCCATGTTCAACGGCAACATTCTACGAACCTGCTCGAGCAGAAGCGAATAATCGGAATGAGGGAAAATGTTGCGTCTGAACGAGTTTGCTTACGAGCGCGCGGGAGCTGTCATGAAGTTCGCGACAATGGTGGAAATCGAAGAGAGGACGAGATATAATTCAGAGGACGGCGTTGGGCGCCTGCTAATGATGCGACCAGACGTCGCCCCCTTCGTCGTATGAACCCCGGTTCACATTCCCTGAAACGTCCCGTTAAGGAGAAGACGCAATGCGTTATATGCTTCAATTGACGTTGTCGCTTGTCTGTTTTATCGTCTTCGCCGACGTCGGCTTTAGCGACGAGGTTTCGAACGCGCAGACGGACGCGCCGTCGTTAGAGGAAACGTTGCAGGATTTTCAGGACGCCGGACTACCCGACGAGATTCTCTTTGCCGTGCGCAAACCGAGTTCCGACGGACACTGGTACGCCAACTTCGGACATTACGCCTTTGATGAGAATCGTACGCCGTTCCCAGTCGGCAGCGGGGGTTCTCTGCGCGTCTATAACTGGAAAACGAAAGAGACTCGCGTTGTTTTCGAGGATCCCAAAGGAAATATCCGCGATCCGCAGCTTCATTATGACGGCGAAAAAATCGTTTTTTCATACCTGCCTGAAGGCGCGAGACATTATTCGCTGTATGAGATAGGACTGGACGGAAAGAACCTGCGACGTTTGACCGGTTGGGAAAAGGAACGTCAGGAGCCGGGGGGCGAGGAGAAATACGGAATGCGAACCGACGGCTGGGACGATATCGAGCCGTCTTATCTTCCGGACGATTCGATCGTTTTTTGCTCGTCTCGCGTTAATCGCTACGTTCAATGCTGGGCGACTCAGGTGGCGACGATCCATCGATGCGCGTCCGACGGTTCTAACGTGCGCGAGCTTTCGTGCAACGTCGAGCATGACAACACGCCGTGGCCGCTCGCCAACGGTCAGATCGCTTATATGCGCTGGGAATACGTCGACCGGAACCATATGGCGTTTCATCATCTGTGGACGATGAATCCCGACGGGACAAAGCAGATGGTTTATTATGGCAACCAGAAGCCGGGAGGCGTCTTTCTGGATCTCAAGCCCGTCCCGGATTCTCCAAGAGCAGTTGGCGTCTATTCTCCGGGACACGGGATCAAGGAGCATTATGGACGGATTGCGCTCTTCTCGCCTCTTTATGGTCCCGACGCGCCCGAGGGAGTCGAGTTTATTACGGAGAAGAACGACTTTACCGATCCGTGGGCGTTTTCAGAAGAACACTTTCTTGCCGCCTCGCGTCAGAAGCTCGTGATTATCGACGGCGAAGGCAACCCGACGACGCTCTATGAGTTGCCGAAAGAAGAAGCGGCGGCCGGGTTTTGGATTGGCGAGCCTCGTCCCGTTATGAAGCGCGTCCGCGAACCGATCATTGCCGATCAGACGGATTCCTCTAAAACGGAGGGAACCTTTGCGCTTAGCAACGTCTATCGCGGGCGCAAGACGGGCGGTCTCAAGCCGGGTACGATCAAGCAACTTCTCGTTTACGAGGTTCTGCCGAAACCGATCAACTATTCCGGCGCGATGTCAGAAATGTCGAGCGGCGGCGCGTTTGCCGTTGAGCGGCTGCTCGGGAGCGTTCCCGTTTCCGAGGACGGTTCCGCCTATTTCAACGCGCCGGCGCTTCGTTCCCTCTTCTTCGTCGCGCTCGACGAGAACGGACGGTGCGTCAAGAGAATGCATTCCTTCACGTCTGTCATGCCGGGTGAAAAGAACAGTTGCATCGGCTGTCACGAAGACCGGAGCGAGGCGCCGACTCAGGACGACGGGCTCCGCCTTGCGAGGTTGACGCGTTATTCTAATCCCGTCGATATTGAACCGGTCGAAGGAGTTCCCGAGATCATAGACTTTATGCGCGACGTCCAGCCGCTCCTCGACAAGTATTGTCTCGAATGTCATAATCCCGACCGCGAGGAGGGCGGATTCAATATCTCGGGACACTGGGGGCCGCTGTATACGATCGGGTATCAGCAGGCGTCATGGCGGGAATTATTTGGGGACAACCGCGTGCTTCTCCCTTATCCGGAGCATGAGAAGAGCAATTTCGAGCCGTACGAGATCGGTTCGGGCTCCAGTCGTTTGCTGAAACTGATCGAAGAGGGTCATGGCGGACGTCATATGACGCCGGAGGAGGAGAAGCTCGTTCGATTTTGGATCGACGCGGGCGCGACCTACTCGTCGACGTATTTCTGCAATTCTCATGGCACGATCGGCTACTATGAGACGAGCGCGCTTGTTCGTAACGATCGGGATTGGCCGGAGCTCGCGGCGTACGAGGACGTTCTGACGCGTCGTTGCGACGAGTGCCACGCGCCTGACGAGGAATCGAAAAAAGTCGGGACTTATAATCTTCCGGCGCAGTTCTACGCCCAGTATTATCCGTACTATCTTCGTCAGAAGAATATGTTTATCGCGCGGAGCATGTCGCAGGACGGCGGGCGATTCAATCGTCACGTTATCTTTGATCTATCGTATCCAGAGCAATCGAAAGTCGCGCGCGCGCCGCTGTCGAAAGAGGCGGGCGGACTGGGAGTCTGCGAGAGTAAGACGGGCAGAAAGATTTTTGTGGATAAAGACGATCCAGACTACCAGAAGATTGTCGGTTACGTCGCCAGAGGCCGGCGGTATATTCTGGAAGAGAACAACCGATTCACGATGGTTCTTGACACGCCCAACAACGGCAAAGACTGTCCTAAGAGGTTTGTGCCACGCGCCGATTACGTCAACGAGCTCAAACGCTATGGCGTTCTGCCGCGCGACTGGGATCCTGCGACGCCGCTCGATCCCTATGAGACGGATAAAAAATACTGGGAATCGATTCAATACGTCGCGCCAAAGTAGCGCTTTTACGCTTGGCGCGGTCGACGTCGTAAAAGACCCGACCGTCCCCGTCAGAGACGATCGGGTCTTTTGTTGTTCGCCGACGTTTTAACGCGTAGTTCAGCTTCTTGGGCGGAGCGTTTCAAATTGCGGAATCTTCATGAGTTCGCCGTCTTTGAGCGCGGATTCATGCGCAATGACGCCGCACATCGTCGTATTGAGCGCGAGCGCGACGTCGACGAGCGGATCGACGTCTTTTAGAATCGACTCGACGAAGTTGTTCATGAGATAGCCGTGCGAGCCGCCGTGTCCTCCCGCGTCGACGCTCGCCGGAAGCGCCGGTTTGCGGATATTGAGCTTGTCGTAGATCGCCTGAGCTTCCGGGGTTGCGCCGCAGAATTTGCTCTCTTCGGCGAAGGACGCGAGCTGACCGCGGGAACGTCCGACTTCGCAGCTCCATCCGGGCGTGTCGAAGCTGACGGCAATTCGCGCCATGCCGCCGGTCGACGTTCGGAAAAGCCCGACTTCCGTCCCGAAGCAGTTGCCGTAAACGTTGTTTTCCGGCTGACGGAAGTGATTAATGCTCTTCTTGCCGCGACATGAGACCTCCGTAAAGGAGCCGAAGGTTACGCAGGTATAGTACGCGGAGGCGTGGGTGGGGTACCACATGACGGGCATTCCAACGCGCCAGTTGTTGTAGCTCGCCGTGGAGACGGGCGCATAGTGGAAATATTCCCCTTCCGTGTAGACGATCTCGCCGAAGCCCCCTGCATGGTAGATCATGCGCTGAGCGTAGACGTCGTCGTGAAACGCGCTCGTTTCAAACATCCCGTAGTGGAGCCCTGTCTTTTTGACCGTCTCGTATAGCTTGTACGCCTGCTCGGGAGTTCCGCCCCAGAAAGCGGGCACGGCGGAGGCGACATGCTTGCCATGTTCCATGGCGGCGATCGCGTGATCGACGTGATGGGGCGCGTCGGTTGCGACGAAAACCGCT
>CACYBR010000228.1 GCA_902772705.1 uncultured Planctomycetota bacterium | reverse complement strand
TCGGCGTCGCCGTTGACGACAGGACCGCTCTCGGCCTCTGAGTCATGGACGTCCGTCACAATTTCAGAACCGCCGACGGACGCTTCAAGATTCGCATCCGCCGTGATTACGCGTTCATTGTCCCGCGACGACGGATTGACGCCATATTCTCCCGGCTCGCCCGGGCCGGACGCGACGGCGAGCGCGTCGTCCGTCGCCGCGGCGTCGAACGTGACCGACGACTCTTCGCCGTACTTGACGAGTCCGTAGTTATGACGCGTATTGGCGACCGCTTCGTCGGCAAAGACGTCTGTTGGGAACAGAAGCGAGTCAAAATCAGACCCTTCAACGGCAAACTGAGCCGCGTTCGATTCGACGTTCGACGTCTCGACGAAGTTCGGACCGAGTTCGACCGGCTTGGAAACGTTGACGCGCAGCTCGGCTTCCCCTCTGGCAAGACGCTTCTTGAGAGGCGTCAGGACCCGGAAGCGCCGCCGCTTCGGATCAGTCGACGTCGGCAGGACGCAGACAGGCGTGCCAAGTCGCAGGAACAACCGGCAGATGTGTTCATGACAGGTGAACAGGAAGATCTGACGTCCGGCCTTCGCAAATTCGAAAAGAAGCTTTGCGGCGACGGCGGCGCGACGATAGTCGAAGTTGACGAGAACGTCGTCCCAGATGAGCGGCATTTGAACGCCGTGCTTCTCAAAGGATACGACGAGCGCGAGCCGTATCGCGATGAACAGCAACTCGCGCGTGCCGCGCGAAAGCGCCGCAACGTCGAGCGTTTCGCCGTTCGACGCGTCCACAAAAAGCGCGTCCTCGCCGAGAGGAGTCCAAATGTTAACGTAAAGTCCGTTCGTGAGTCGTTTCAGATAGCGCGACGCTTCGCGGAGGGTCTCCGGCTGACGTTCCTTTTCGTACGCGCGACGAATATCTTCCATCATCTGGCCGGCAACGGCGCGACTCTGCCACAACTCCGCCATCTTCGCCAGTCGAAGATCAAGCGCGACTGAATTGAAACGTTCGCGCACGGAATCCTTCTTCGCGGCAATCGCGTCCGCTTGCTGGCCAAGTCGTCCGGAAAGTTCGAGCTTGCCCTTGAGCTCGGCGTCAAGACCTTCGATTCGCACGCCGAGCCCGGCGATGGCCGCAGGAAGATCGGCGCGTATTTCATGATCGTCAAGGAGCGCGGAGAGCTCTTCTTCGGGACAGAAACCGCCGATTCCCGCCGCCAGACGCTGCTCCACAACGTCAAGCTCCGCCACGCGCCGGCAATAGAGCGAATAACGCTCGACTGCCGAGACGAGTTCCGCTCGTGTACGGAGCCCGAATCCTGCGAGAAAACGCCGCGTTTCCTGCAATTGACGACGACGAAGAGCCAGATATTTCTTGCAGTTCCTCTTGATCGAGTTCATCTCGTCGAGAAGATCGGCGCGTTCCTTAAGAACGTCGGCGTGTTCATTGAGAAGGTCGCGCAGCTTCGGCGTAACATAGAACGGCGAATTGTCCGCAAATTGAATCTTCGGCACAAGCGCGGTAGCGGCGGCAAGTCGATCAATCGCGCCCTGACGTTCGCGACCGAGGAACTCGATCTCCGTCACGATCGACGAGATCTGCGCGCGGAGATCGTCCGCAATTTCGACGCGCGCGAAAAGGTCGCGGACCTGCGTCGGCTTGAGGGTTTCGGGCAAGCACGCGCCGCGCAACCATGCGCGCCAGCGTTTGTGCGACTTCTTAAGAGCCTCTTGCGCGCTCGCGACCTTTTCCTCCTGCGCGCGAACCGCCTTCGTCGCCTCGCGCCACTGCGCTTCTACAGGAGCGAGACTTTCGAAGAACGAAAGGTCCGTCTTGGCGCGCTGAAGACGCGTTTCAAAGGAAACGTTCGGCTGATTGTTCGGCGCAGGATACCTGTCGTCAATCGCGACGGTTTCCGCACGCGCCTGTTCAAGCTGCTTCGTGAGGAGTCCCAGACGTCGCTGATTGTCTTCGAGCTTCATACGATTGCGTCGTTCGACCGTCGCCTTATAAAAGATGCAGCCGATCATAACGAGCAGACCAATCAGTCCGGCGACAAGATCGACCTTCTCATGGAAAAGCGACAATCCGAACAGAAGTCCGCCGACGACAACGCCCGCGCCAAGCGCATAAAGCGGAGCCCCGACAATCGCCTGATTCTCAACCAGCGCGCGATTCTGACGTTCGAGTTCCTTGCGATACGTCGACATCTCGTCGACGCGCTTTTCGATCTCGATTCGACGGCGTAACGCGGAGAGAAGCGAGCCCGTGCGCTCGATCGCTTCGGTCAGATTCTTCTGTCCGTGCGAGGTCAGTCCCTGCTCGAGCTTGGCGACGAGACCGCTGAGACGCCCGCGCGCCTGATCAAGCTCGCCCTGACGTTTTTGAAGGCGCAGACGCGCGCGACGAACGCGTTTGGCGGGAACCTTGAAATCTTCGATCTCTTTGAACGCGGCTCCCGTTTCCGCCAGCTTGTTGGGAAGCAAGGGAACGGCGCCGTCCGGAACGTGACCTTTACGGCGTTCCTCCTCGACCTGCGACGAGACGATGGACGCGTTGATCGCGTCGAGCGCGGATTGCGTGAGTATGAGTTTGCCGTTGCGCGCGCTGCGAAGACGCTGTTCCTCCTCCGCAAGCTTGCCGTTGAGTTCGTCAAGCTCTTTGCGAAGCTCCGTAACTTTGGCGTCAATCTCGGTCAAACGCGGGAGATCTTCTTCGAGAATCGAGACGCGCGGCGCAAGTTCGTCAAGCGCCGGGTCGACCTCGATGGAGTCCCGCTCCGCGCGCTTGGCGCGATACGCGTCGCGCAACTCCTTAATCTTCGCGTTCGTATCGGCGGCGGCTTTAAGAAGCTCGTCGCATTCGTCAATCGACTTCTGTTCTACCGCGGGAACGTCGCCCATTTCAGCGATCTCGTCGCGCCGGGTATGACGTTCGTCCCACGTCGGCGCGATCTGAATCGCAAGCTCGCGCAGACGCTTCTGGCGATCCGCCTTGTCGCGCCGATCCTGAAGGTTCGCAATCGCTTCAAGAAGTCCGCGACGTTCTTCAAGCAAACGCGCGTATTCCGTAAGGTCGGAGGACGCTTCGCTCGCACGGCGACGCGATTCGTCGCGTTCGGCGAGGAGATTGCCGAGTATCGACGGCTTCTCCTTAACGTCGAGCATGTCGTTGCGCTCGGCCACGATCTGCTGGAAAACCTGAACGAAAGAGCCGCGGTCGACTCCTACGCTCAAACGGTAGAGCATCTGCGCCGCTTCCGTCTCGTTGAGCATGCCAAGACGCTGGAGCTCGTCAAGACCGATCGCGAAAACGCCGTTGTACGTCGATTCGTCAAGGTTGCAGGTAAGAGACTTCGCGAAATAATCCCCGACCCGCGCGCCGTCGGGTCCCGTTATTACCAGCGATTCCGCTATCTTCTGTCCCGGAAGAGAGTAAAATCGTCCGCTCCAGTTAACGAGACCGTCGGTCGCGATGAAGCCCGACCGGCGTTCTATCGCCGAAAGATAGGACGCGTCGCGGCGAATATAGCGGCGCTCAACTCGATGATCGCCGAAGTCGGAAGACAGCGTCGCCATGCCGCCGATCCACGAGCGTGAACGATCGCGCGCCGCGGTCTTGGCGTCGGCGGGACCTTCCTGAACCTCAACGACGCGACTCGCTTTACCCGCCTCGAGAAAACGTCTCACGTCCTCGGGCACGTTCGGATCGTTCGCGTCGACAAACGACGCGTTAAACGCGACGCGACGCGGGTCGTTCGCGTCGATATGACCTCCGCGGCGACCGCGGCGACGACGTCCGTCAAGCGCCATCTGAATGTAACGTTCGCGCTCTTCGTCCCCGCCTCCATAAAGACAGGTGCGGATAAACTGCATTAGCGTCGTTTTACCAGCTTCGTTCGGTCCGAAAAAGACGTTCAGGCCGGGCGAAATCCTGGGGAGATTTAGATTCTCCCAAACGCCGAAACGCTCGATTTTTAACGACGTGATTCTCACGAGCCTATCTCCTTCTCGTCAATATTCCTCTGCAGGTTGCGCAACTCGGCGGCGATTACGCGGTTCTTTTTATTCAGACCTTTCGTCGTTGAGCCGGAAAGGAGAGCCGCGGGCGAATCGTTTTCCGAAAGCAGGTCGACGCCAAGCGCGGCGGCTTCACGGAGCGCGCGACGGCGCTGTTCGAGCTTCTCCTGACGAATCGCCTTCCCTTCTTCCGTATCGCCCGCGTTGGGCGCGTCAAAGGACGTCAGACTGTACAGCACGGGCGTCTCAGCCGGAAAATCCTTCGATTCCAGCGTTTTGAGACGCGCGGCAAGCTCTGCGACGTCGGCGGAGTCGCCGTCTATTCGCCTCTTGGCGGCGATCTCGTTCTTAACGCGTTCGCGAGCGGCCCAGGCGCGCATCGATTCGGGCATAAACGCCTCAACGTCGAGCTCGTCGCCCTCGTTTTCGCTGTAATAGCGAATCATGCGCAGGTAATCGCCGAGAATCGTCTGACGTTCATACATCTCCTCGGGCATTTTATCGGGAACGACCGGCTCAAAATCGACGGCGTAGACGACAGGCGCCTCCTTGGCAAAGTCGGATCGCAAATCGCGAACGATTGTCTGAGTCGTCGCGCCGTAACGGAGCGCGGGCAACGCCGAGCCCTCGGCGTCGACGCGCCATGAGACGAGCCAGATGTTGCCGTCGAGCGAACGGCCGACGTAGGACGCGTCTTCGCGTTCCTTCTCTTGAATCGCCTTCATTCGCGAGCGCGCGGCGGCAAGGGCCTCTTCTTCGGTCTCGTCTTCGCGAATGGTCAGCGACTCGGTGGACCACCTTAGAGGCGAGGTGCGAACGAGCGTCGCCGTTGCGCGGCCGGATTCGCCGACCTCGACAAGCGTCGCGCCGAACTCGCCCGTCTCGGAGAAATTACGAGCAAGCGTCGAACCCGCGTAGACCGCCAGCGAAGGACTGCGCGAAACAGTCTCGCGCACGCGCGAGCCGCCCAGCGCCCAATAGCGGACGGAGTCTGATTTGAGAGCTTCTGAGGAAAGACGTCCATTGTACACGCCGATCGTATAGAGGTCGTCGGCGTCCTCCACCGGCGAGACCGAACCTCGTGGAGCGACGGCAGATTTTCCCCAACTCGTCCCGAGCAGTCGCGCCAGCGCGACGCCGTCGCGTTGAAAAAAGACCTCTTCAATTTGTCCGACGGGAAAAATGTGGACGTTAGCCGGAAAGCGAAAGGCGGCGGGCACGACGTCCGGAGAATCAGTCTGCCCTGCGGCCCAATAGACAGGGATATGAGCCGTCTCAAGACGATTGAATTGCTCGATCAAAAAGAGCATGCCGCGCGGACCAGTTTCGCGCGGCGACAACAGATCGCCGCTAAGAACGACAAAGTCGACCTTTTCGCGCAACGCCGCGTCGAAAACGCGTTCCGCCGCGAGCCTTGGAGCGTCAAGAATCGCGTCGCCAAACCTGTCTGGCAACGACGTCAGACCGTCGACCGGGAGCTCCAAACGGAAGTCCGACGCGTGAATAAATCGAAATCCTTGCGACGCCATTTTTGAATCCTTAACGAGTTTATAAAATTCGTCTGGCACGTTCGGAGCCGAACCGACGTCGGAACCGTCCAAATCAGCCAGAGCGCCCTATTTTTACAATTATTATTCTACTACAAACCCAGACGCCTGAAAAATAAAATTCGTGAAATGCCGAAAAAAAACGGCACGAAATCAAAAACAAAGTCAAAAAACAAGACTTTTAGCGTCTGTGTGCATTGTAAATGAAAAAACAATCACGCCGAACAGTTAGATTCTAACTGAAATTCAGTCGTCCATTTTAACAAACGACTCGCGTCGACCGTTCGTGCGCGACGACAAGCGTTCGAGAGAGCGCGCCGCTGGACGGCGAGGGGCGTCCGGACTATTCCTCCGGCAAATACAAACGCCGGCGTTTAAAACTAACGAAGAACGCGTCCCGGACGGCGAACGTCCGAGACGCGTTCTTACTGATTAACAGTCAGAAAAACTCCTGACGCGCGTCAGAGGCTGAGGATGATCGCCCCGGAGGAGCCGCCGCCGACGGTCCTGACCGCTTCGAGCGTCTGCTTGATCTTTTCCTGGCAGTCGAGGAGATACGCGCGCGCAAACGGATCGTCGCCGCGACCGTTCGCATTCTTGAACTCGACGCGGTCGCTATTGAGAATCAGCTCAAGATCGGCGGCGCGATTCTTGAGGATCATTCTCGAAAGCGCGCTGACGTCGGCCGCGCCGGCGTTTGAACCGCCGCCGTTCGCGGCGTCAACGAGTCTGTCAAGGAACGAACGCTGGATGTTACGGCGATTCGAAGCGATCTTGACTTCGACTTTGCCTTCCTTGTTGTCCTTAAGAGCCTTGACGGCGTCGTTGATCTCCTGATTGATCGCCGCGTCGAGCTTCTGCAGAAGCTCGGCGCTCGTGAAGACGTCTTCGCCTTCCTTAACGCGCAGCTCGGCGTCGGCAAGACGACCAAGCGTGGAATTCGAAAGAAGCTGGCTCAGGATATTATTCTGCATCGCGAGGAGGTTCGCGTGAACGTCGTAGTCGTAGCGACTCGGGATGTTGGAACCCCAATGATGCCAGCGGTTCGGCGCAAGATAATCGTAGAGCTCGCTCGGAATCTTGTACGCGTTGACGCCAAAGCAGTTTTCCGCGAGGAAATCCATCGCGTCGCGCTGGTCCTTGGCAGGTACGACCTGGAACGGTTTCTGACCATTTTCGTCGCCCTTGAAATCGCGGTTGACGATAAGTCCGCCGATGTAGTTCGCCGCAAAGACCATGCCGTTAACCTTCCAGTTGTTGAGCATGTTGAATCGCGCGCGCATCTTCGCGTAGCTTTCGCCGTCCTCAACAATACGATCGTTGAGCCCCGGAAGAAGCTGATCGACAAGGCGAACGCGAACCTTCGCGTATTCGAGAGGGCTCGCGCCGAGGTCCCAAACGTTGACGTAAGGATTCACGGTCGTGCCGTAGCAGTCTTCGTCCGTAGAAAACTTGTGCTCTGGCAGAGACTGTTTGGACGCGATCTTTTCAAGTTCCGCCTTTTCGGTTTGAGTCGTTTTGCCCGGGAAAACCCGATAACCGTACTCAATCACCCACTCGTCGTATTCGCCAAGGCGATAGGAGTAGTACTCGCCCTGCTTTTCGCCCTTGGGCATAATGTTGATCGGAGCGTATTCCATGACGGAGCCGACAAAGCCATGTTCGGTCCATTTGGACGCGTCGTTAATTTCGTCGAGGGTATGGAGGCAGCTCTGGACGAAGTTGTGGCGCAGACCAAGCGTGTGGCCGACTTCATGCGCGACGACCTGACGGAGTCCCTGCTCGATGACCTTTTCGCGTTCTTTCGCGATACGTTCCTTCGCTTCCTTGACGGCCTTTTCCTTGTCCGCTTTAGCGGCCTTATCGGCGTTGGCCTTATCCTCGGCGACTTTCTTCTCGTCGGCGGCCTTGCGCGCCGCCTTGAGCTCTTCAACGAACTTTTATACTTCCGCAAGGCGTTTCGCCGCGTCGTCCGCAACCGATTTGGCGTTATTGGCGACGTCGAGCGCGTCCTGAGCCTTCTTTTCGAGCGCGGCTCGGGATTCCTCGAACTGCTTGCGAGTCGCTTCGTCCGCCTCGTTGGCCTTCGCAATCTGTTCGTTGACTTTCGCGAGTTCCTCAGAAGCCTGCTTGGCTAACTCGGACGCCTTGTTTGCGGCGTCGTTAGCTTTGTCGGCAACCTCGCGCGCGGCGTCGATCTGAGCCTTGTCGCTATCGGCCGCGGAATCGTCCTGAGACGACGCGTCCGCGTCGGCGACCGTCTCAACCGCCGTGTCGGCCTCGATCGCGTCGAGCGTCTCGACCGTCATAACGTCGAAGAACGTGCTGGCAAGCCCAAACTGCTGGGAATAGAAGAGATCCTTGTTGAGGCTGCACGCGCAGTGCGTCGAGTTCTCTTCAAAGAGCTTCTGAGCTCGTGTTTCGTCGGTGAAATTGCGACCCGTGAATTTTTCAAGGAGCTGATTAGGATCGTATGTGTCGAACTGACGCGTCCAGCCGCTAAGGAAGCAGACGGAAAGAACGACGTCGGCGTCGAGAATCTGACCCGTTTCTGGATTGACGCGGCTCGGACCGATGGAAAAACCAGTGTCCGTCGAGCTCCAGCGAATAACGTTGTAGTTAATGTCTTCCGCGTCCCATTCGTCGTTGTCTTCCTGCTGACGAACCTCGATCGCGTTATAGAACCCGGCCTTTTCAAACGCCTTGTTCCATTCAAGGACGCCGTCGCGGAGCGTCTTGCGGTATTCGTAGGGAGTCGCCTTATCGAGCCAGTAAACGATCGGCTTCTTCGGGAGCGAAATCTCTGCGTCCGGTTCGAGTTTCTGGAGGTTCCAGCGATTGATATATCGGATGAAATTGTCGTCGGCCTTCTTATTGCTGACGTCGCGAACGGCGGAGTTGAAATATCCGACGCGCTCGTCGGCAAGACGCGGCTTATACCCGTCGGTCTTGAGCTTGCTGATCGAGTAGTGAACGTTCACGGTCACGCCGCGAAGGTCCACGACCGTTTCGCTCGAACCGCGACCGACGGAATAGGTCGCGGCGACTTCAAGTTCAAGATTGTCTTTGAGCGCCTTAACCTTTTCCCAGGAAGAGCGATCGCGCGCGAAGGAACCGCCTACGTAACGGCTGCCGACGTTCGAAATGGAGTCGCCCATGAACAGACTCGTAACGTCGACGACGTCGCCGCCGCCTGGGCCGGTCGCGATAATCGGAAGGCTGAAGATCACGCTGTCCGTAAAGGCGACTTTGAGCGCCTCGGCGTCAGGGCCGTCGTCGGCGCGATAACGGTAGTTGCGGCGAATGAGCTGAACGCGATCGTCGACCTTCTTAAAGCGCCAGATCATGTCGTTGCCGTAGTCGATCGACTGACCGCCGTAGAGATCGGGCGTGCCAATACCGCGGGCAATGGAGACCACGCAGATATAGTCGACGCCATACTGCGAGGATGTGAGTTCCCAGTAGAGGTTGTCCTTTTTGCGGTAGGTCGAAATAGGGCCGCCAAGTTTAGTCGCTTCGGGGACGACGCGATCAAAAGGCTGGAGTTCCGCAGAGACCGTCCGATCCTGAGCAATATTGGAATCGGCTTCCTCGACCAAAGCGGCGTCGCCGCCGTCGGGCGCCGGCGTCGTTTGGTCCTCGTCTGCGAAAGCCGCGCAGCATAAGCCGCCAGCCAGAAGCAGAGCAGTAAACAGGTAATGTCGTTTCATCAAAATCCTCGCTTAATTTATAAAAAACCCGGAAGCATGACGTCGCTTCAGAAGCGTCTGTCGAAGCGTCCTCCGCAACCGGCGGCTGGAGTCCCTGATTATCCGCGAAGCTTGCGCAACGCTTAAAAACACAACAAACAACCTACTCTATTCAACTTACTCATTCTATCATGTCAACTGCGTTTTAACAAGATAAAGACCTCAAAAAAACACAAAATCCGGCGCGGCGGCGTTTCGGCAACCATGCAAAAATAAAAAAGCAGGCGTCTTTGTTAACGTCTGCTTTTTTGGCAAAAACACTACAAACAGTAAATCTATCCTTTCCCTCTCAGATCAATCTTCCCCTCGACAATGTTCCTCACGATTTCAAGGTTGTTCGGCAGAAAGTCGGGATCGTCCAGAAGCTCCGGAAACGTCTTCCACTCGTATCCGGCGATCTCGGAACGTTGCAGCGTCAGTTTCGGATCTCCATTCTCCGGAGCGGCGAGCTCGGCGACAAACCAGTACAGGGGGGCGCCCGAGGGCGTCGTATTTTCGGCGATCGTCGCTCCAACGCGAATCTCAACGCCGACCTCCTCGCGAAACTCGCGCGTCGCCGCTTCTGCGGGACTCTCGCCCTTCTCCAGACCGCCGCCGGGAAAGCACAGCGCGCCCGGCGCGACGACCGTCGCTGAACGTCGAACTACGAGAACCTGACGCTTGGCGAAATCAATCGGTTCGTCGTCTGAGAGCGAAAAAGGAGGCCGAAACAGAATGGCGACCGCGCCGCTTCGTACCTTATGTTCGGGAACGGAACGCTCGATCCCCAAACGACGAACGAGCCAGACGACGAATAAGCCCGACGTCGAGCCGACCACGTTCTGAACGATATCCTGAAACTCAAAATAACGACCAGTATAGGGCTGCAGACATTCCGACCCCACGCTCCATCCCCAGAGTAGCGCGAGCAGATAAAGCCAGGACGCGTTTCGCCGCGCCAGCCCGACAAGGACTCCCAGCGCGGAGAACGCGAGAAAATGGAGCCACGAAAACGTGTACTCTGGTATGAACTCAATCGGCGGTTGCGGATTGAGCAGCATGTAGGCCATAAAGATGAAATAGAGCCATGCGACGACGTTCGCGGGCTTCCTCACGCTTTCATACTGCCTGTCTGTGATCATTCTTGCGTTACCTGCTTCTTTTTCGGCGTTTTTCGCATTTCGTCGACGGTTGCTTCCTAATTATACGCTTCGAGCCTCTTCGTAGAACGGGTCGTCGCGAAGGTTTTTCTCTGACAGGAAATCAACCTTGCGTTCATTTTGGAAAAACAATAGAGTGTCCAACGGAATTCGTAAGGAATTCCTTTCCCAAATTACCAAAACAAAGGTTGTTTCAGGCTTGATCATGTCCGGCTTTTTTTTGAACACAGTCGTTTCCGCCGTCGTCGGCGTGCTCGCTGCAGTAGGAACCACCTGGTATATTTCCGCCCAGACGGG
>CACYBR010000227.1 GCA_902772705.1 uncultured Planctomycetota bacterium | reverse complement strand
CGCCCCCCGTCGACGCGGGGATAAAGCGGCCGGAAAGCGCGGCGAGGAAGCGTCGCAGTTCGAGTCCGTCGGTCGATTCTCGGAGATTCGCGAGCGCGTCGGGCGTTCCGATCGCGTCCGCCGTCGTTTGAAGCTGTTCTTCGGTCCATGGTCGCCCGAGAACGTGCAGACCGTCGGTTACGTTCGTCTCGACGAGTCGCCGAAGCTGTTCGCGGTAGAATTCGGCGAACGTTTCGTCGAGCGGCTCTTCCGCGTCCGCGTCGTCGTGGTCGTGTTGCGCGTCGTCGTGGTCGTGGCCGTGGCCGAATTGTGTCGGATCGAAGAGCGTCAGCCCGTTGTCGCGCGCGAGCTTTTCGATCTCGGCGGCGAGCTCGCGGCGCACGTCGGCGTCCTGAGTCGCTTCAAACGCGTCGAGCGCGCCCTCGAGCGCGACGTTCTCGTCCGTCGGCGACGCTTTGACGAACGGCGGCGTCGTGTGCGAGACGAGCGTCGCGTAAATCCGACGCTTCGCCAGCAGCGCCTCGCCGACGTTGTTCACGCTGTAGAGATAGACGTTCGGCGTCGGGCCGATCAGCGCGTCGGGCCAGTCGTTTTCCGTGAGCATGAGCGATTTGCCGCGCGTGAACTCGAGCGACCCGTGCGTTCCGAAATGCACGATCGCGTCCGCCTTAAACCCTTCGCGAGCCCAGAGATACGCCGCCTGATAATAATGGGGCGGCGCCTTGTTCGTCCCGTGAACCGCGTTGAAGTCCGACGCGTGGGGATCGTCCGCGACGAGCTCCGTCGTCGGCTGCGGCATGAGCGCGACGTTCCCGAAAACGAGTCGCGAGACCGCGATAAAGGAATCGCCCCCCGACTTCTGGCCCGTAAAGCACAGACCCGGCGCCGCGCCCCAGACCTTCTCCGTCTCCCTGCGCGCCGACTCCGTAAGATCGCGCTTCGACCATTCGAGATAGTCGCGCGTCGCGACGCGTTCGGGCGCGCATTCGTCGAGAAACGTACGAAACGCGCCCGGCGCCCACTGACCGACGATTCGGCCGCGCGCGTCGACGAGCTTCGCGAATTCCTCTTCCGTCTCCGGGAACGCCGGACCGAGGTCGTAGCCCTCGGCCTTCATCGCCGAGAGCGCGTAGTACAGCGACGGGACCGCGTCGAGCGACTGCGCCGTGATCGCCGCCGCGCCCGGACCGCGCCGGTAGAAAATCGCGACCCGTTTCTGCGCGTTGGGCGTTCTGCGCAGCTTGACCATGCGCGCGGCGCGCTCCGCCATTCGCTCGATTCTGTCCTGAAGCGGCGTGCGGAACTCGCGGCCCTCCGCGTCCTCCTCAAGGGACGAGACCGGCGTCGGGGCGGTCGCGCCGTCGAGCTCCGGCAGCGCGACCGCGAGATTCTGATAGGTCGCCGTCATTCCCGAGGGCTCCGATTCCCAGACCCTGCGCGAGACGGAGAGGCTGATCGCCGTAAAGACGGGCGCGTCGAAGCGCGCAAAGAGCGCCGGCGCCGCGTCGTCCGGAAGCAGCCGCCCGAGGGGAAACGCGACGATCAGCGCCGGCTCGACCGCGTCGAGCAGCTCGGGCGCGGCGCGGAACCCGTAGATCGGCACGACGCGCAGACCGCGCTGAGCGAACGCGGTTACGATCGCCTCGAGAGGCTTGGAGTCGGCGATTTTGTACGGGTTGAGAAAGGGCCCGACGAGCGCGACGCGCGGCGCGTCTTCCGGAAGCGGCGCGAGCGTTGCGAGTTCAGGACGCGCGAGCCATTCCCCGAAGGTCGGCGAGACGACGTCGCTTCCGGGTAAGAAGTAGCCCGAGGTTGGCAGTTCTTCCGGCGCCGGGGCGTCGAGCGGCTCGCCGGCGACCGCGTGTTTGAGGAGCGTGAGCGCGCCCTCGGCGTTGCGTCGCGTGACGGTCGCGAGGTACGCGTCGAGTCGCGCCGGCTCGAGCCCCTCGGGATAGCGCGAGAATGGTTCGAGATCGTCGCGGGTCGGCGGATAGAGGATCGCGGCGCGGCAGACGTCGAGCCTCGCGAGCGCGTCGGGGGTCAGATCGTCGAGCGTCATGCCCATGGAACGAACGATCGCGACGTCGTACCGACGGGGATCGTCCTTCGCCGCGAAGAACTCGGCGCGGGAATAGCAGTCGACGCGGATTCCGAGCGCGTCGCCGGCCTCCTCGAAATAGAGGTTGTCCGAATCGAAGAATCCGACGAACGCGACGCTGACCGCCGGCTCGCGACGAGCATGGCGCCAGAGGATCGCGGACGCGAGAAGAACGAGTAAGAGAAGGGCCGCGACGGCGAAGATTCCGGGACGGGTCGCAAAATGTTTCATCTTGAGCTCGAGCGTTTGGTTTTCAGCGTTTCGAGAGGACAGTCGTTTTGTTCATTGTAACGGGTAAAACGCGCGCGTCAACGAATGGCGATTCGTGGGGAACGCGTGAGGATAACATGCCGATTTCACGTCCGAGACGGGTCGGGACGATTGACGAACGGCGGCGTTTGCTTATACTACGAAGCAACGCGGCGTTAGGCACGGGCAAAGCGCTCTTCGGCGCCGTGTTTTTTCCGCGCGTCGCGTCGAGGTTTATGAAATCGACGCGGCGACCTTACGAGAAGAGGAAACGATCAAAGATGGCAAATAATGTTCGACCCGAAAGTATGGAACGGATCACGACGCCGGCGCTCGCCGAAGCGTTTATCTCAGAGCAGCTAGACGCGCTGCGCAGCCAGATCGGCGACCAGAAGGCGATCCTGGCGCTCTCAGGAGGGGTCGATTCCTCCGTCGTCGCCGCGCTGCTCATTAAGGCGATCGGCGACAGGCTGACGTGCGTCCACGTCAATCATGGGCTTCTGCGCAAGGGCGAGCCGGAACAGGTGATCGAGGTCTTCCGGAACCAGATGAAAGCGAACCTTGTCTACGTCGACGCGATCGATCGGTTCCTCTCGAAGCTCGAAGGCGTCGAGGAGCCGGAACAGAAGCGCAAGATCATTGGCGCGGAATTCATTCGCGTCTTTGAGGAGGAAGCGCGCAAGCTCGACGACGTCAAGTTCCTCGCCCAGGGCACGATCTATCCCGACATTGTCGAGAGCGGCCCGGTCAAGGCGCACCATAACGTCGGAGGACTGCCCGACGACCTCCAGTTCGAGCTCGTCGAGCCGATCAAGTTCCTCTTCAAGGACGAGGTCCGCGTCGTCGGAACCGCGCTCGGACTACCCGACGCCATGGTCTATCGTCAGCCGTTCCCGGGCCCCGGACTCGGCGTGCGATGCCTCGGCGCGATTACCCGCGACCGGCTCGAAGCGGTCCGTGAATCGGACGCGATTCTGCGCGAAGAATTCGCCAAAAACGGCCTCGAAGGCAAGGTCTGGCAGTATTTTACGGTCGTGCCCGACTTCAAGTCGACCGGCGTCCGCGACGGCGTCCGCAGCTACGACTGGCCCGTGATTCTCCGCGCGGTCAATACCCGGGACGCGATGACCGCGACGGTCGAGGACGTTCCCTTCGCGCTCCTGCAGCATATCACCGCGCGCATCACGAGCGAAGTCCCCGGCGTCAACCGCGTCCTGTACGACCTCACGCCCAAACCAACCGGCACGATCGAATGGGAATGATCGACGCACGAGCTGGTCGCTAACCCCCCGACGCCTCTAAACACGCCAAAGCCCCGCGCCGCGAAATCTCGCGCGACGCGGGGCTTTTTGATATGATCGCAGAGGACGCGCTCTGCCTGCGGAGTTGGCTGGCGGCGCGTCTTTAGACCGTCGCTCTTTTTCGGGCGGACGCTCCCTGTTTAGGCGGTCGTCCTCTCCTTGGCGCGGGCGTTTCCTCGATTGGGCGCGCCGCCTTGGGGGGGCGTCCTCTTCTTCTTGGCGCGGGCGTTTCCTCGATTGGGCGCGTTGCCTTGGGTGGACGTCCTCTTCTTCTTGGCGCGGACTCGTTTCCGATCGTGGGCGCTTCCTCGATTGGGCGCGCTGCCTTAGGGGGGCGTCCTCTTCTTCTTGGAGCGGGCTCGTTCACGATCGTGGGCGCTTCCTCGATCGGGCGCGCTACCTTAGGCGGTCGTCCTCTTCGTCTTGGCGCGGACTCGTTCACGGTCGTGAGCGCTTCCTCGATTGGACGCGCTACCTTGGGGGGGCGTCCTCTTCTTCTTGGCGCGGACTCGTTCACGATCG
>CACYBR010000226.1 GCA_902772705.1 uncultured Planctomycetota bacterium | reverse complement strand
GTCAAACGTTCCACCGCCGAGTCCCTGAAAATCAAGGCGGAAATTAGTAAAATGGTATTTGTCAAACACGCGTTTGATCTCTTTATCGAACGCAGTAAAGTCAACGTCGCAACTCGGCGGGTTCGTATCGGGACGCCATGTAAGTTTAATGGGATCCATCACAGTGGGATTATACGGGCTGATACGATAATCCCCGAATTCCTTGAGATACATCTCCAGAACAGCGCGTTTATCTTCTTCTGTCTTGCAGTTGTGGTAACGCCACAAGAAATTCGGGTTGAAGCCAAAAGCCGTCTCATGATGATTTTTGGCGGGAAGATCGAAGTTCCAAACGTTCACGACAAACGGAACAGTCGCGACAAAATCGCCGTCGTTAGCTGTGATTTTTATGACGCCGCGATACTTGCCAGGCTTTGTTCCCGCCGGAGTCTTAATGGTCGCCCAAATCGGCTGATTATTAAGTTTTTCGACAACAATTGGCGCGCCAAGTCCGTCAGCCCCCTTCTCCATCGGTATAAGAGCGTCTGGATAGAATCCCTGGGCGCAGGTACGGTCAGATGGATCGCTGACATAATGATAATACGCATAACGAAGTTGAACGTTATCTTTGGAGATTGTGAAATCGTCCCCTTTGAGATCGTCTGTCAACGTCGCCGTCAATCCCCTGAGACTGTCTTTCTGAGGACGTAATACAATCTGAAAGGATTCGTAGTCGTTCCCGGCTGAATAAATCTCCACAGGACGCGACTTTTGGATCTCGCAGACTGTCGGGATCTGCGGTACGCGATAGTCTGCGTCGCACCATGAAAGCTCGACGCCGTCGGTTACTTGAGCTCCTGTGATTTCACTTGTGTAATTCTGGATAAAATACTGATAAAGAAGACGTGTTAAGCTTGCCTTTCGTTTAACGTTCGCAATATAGCGTACGTTCAGAACGGGAGAGTTCATATCAATCCCGGAAGGTTCGAGCTTTGTTAGTCGTTTGCCGTCCCATTCAAGAAAGACGCTCTGTCCCTTCGTATCTGGAGACGTCCAAACTCCGTCGTCGTTGAAGACCCACAGCGTCGCGTCGGGTTCAGGCGAGTTTTCTTCATTCGCCAGATCCGCAAAAATCGTATCCCCTCGACCGACAAATTTGCGTTCGTCCTTCTGAGCAAGATTCAAACTGACTTTGAAACCGTGAACCTGAAGATTGCACCCCTTGCCCTCTTCCGACTCGTCGGCTCGAATTCGGACAAAGAGTTCTTCACATTCTTTTCCGTTTAGAAACGAAGTTAACGGGAATGTTTTGGTATCGATCCCAGCCATTTCGCCCAGCAACGTCCAATCGTCTCCTGTCAGGCTTGCTTCGACTCCTACCTTGCCCCTTTCGTTATATCCAATCTGAACGTAGACAGAACCGTCCTTAATAGGAACGATATCGGCGTTATCAATATTCGTTTTCTTCCCGGAAACGCCGATTCTTTTCGGTTCAAAAGCGAAACGATAGACGAGCGTGTTGTTTTTCGCGAAACAAAAGCGATCGGTGTTAAAACTTGCAGTAAGAGAATAAAGCGGGCGATCGTAATTGGTGTTTTCCATGGAACTCATCGCGGAAAACACATAGTTTCCATCGGAATCAATCCCTTCGCCCGTTCCAAGTTCCAAAAAATCAACCGATCCGTCCGAATTTGGCTTTTGAGCGTCAACCCGTCTGTAAATCGGAGAAACGGCGCAAAGCTTGGGTTCCGCCACATGATACTCGCGACGCGCGTTCCACTGAGCAAAGCGCACAGACGCGTTATAAACGCCGTCGGCTCCGTCGGCGGCGTCAGGCGTAAAGAAAACCAAAGACGCTTCTTCTGAAGGAACGTCGCCCTGAACCACGCTGTTATTATCAATGTTAAAGAACTCCGTGCCGGCGCAGAGACATCCTGAACCGCCGCCGTCTGAGGCTGACTCTTTAAAACTCAAACGGTATCCCTTGCGGGATTCGAATGGAATCTTTTCGGAAAGCCACGAAGAAGATTCTCCGTTCCCTATGAGATTAAGAATCTCGCCAACATTTTTATCCTGACTAATCCGATCGTTATTGGAAGATTTCCACCCTGTTGGATTTGAAGTCGTAACGCCAGCAGGAATATAAGGTTCAGCGGAAAACAAAGACAAAGAACAGAGCGACGACAAACTAAAGGCAATTATCGGAATCGCTCGCCAAAAACTATTTCTTTTCATCTAATCGTTCCTTTCAAAGAAGGGCCAATCAATCAGAAGGCGCAGAAGAACCCTCTACTTGTTTCAATTGCGCCAAAACCAATATATTGACCGACGAGACAAAAGTAAACCCTATGACAGGGGCAAGACAGACGACAAACGACGCCGTGTCTGATGTTCCCGGATTGAAAACCGACGTCCACTTTGCTATGATGAGGAAGCGTTGCTCCTGAACGTCAGGGCGAAACGCTTCAATCCTCCATAAATCGAAAAACAAACAGGCTACGAGAACATGAAACGACGAGAATTTGGTTTGACCTGCGCGGCGGCGGCTCTGGCTGCTATCAGCGAAAGTATTTCAGCGACGAACGTCTCCGCAGACGAAACTAACGCAGAAAAAAAACTGAAGATTTTGTTGATTGTTGGCGGACACGCCTACGACCGCGAGAATCTGCACGCGATGCTCCGCGATTTCCCGAACGCGACCTTTGACGAAATATCCATTCCTGAAAAGCAGGATATGCTCAAACCGGGCCTCTCCCGCGATTATGACGTTCTCGTCTTCCACGATCAGTCCTTCTTTGAGCTTTCGCAGGAACAGAAAGAGAACTTGGAAAAACTCTTTGGCGAGGAAGGCGTCCCAACCGTTATGTTGCACCACTCGTTGATTTCGCATCCTGACTATCCTCTCTTCCGCGAGCTCTACGGCGCGCAGTATCTACTCAAAGATACAGAAATCAGCGGACGCGTCTATCCTGCCTCCTCCTATCTCCATCCAACCGACGTCAACATCTTCATCGTCGATCGTAAACATCCTGTCACGGAAGGCGTGCACGACTTCAAAATTAACGACGAAGTCTTCAAGAACGTCTACTATAACCCGCATATCGACGTTCTCGCTCGTACAGACCACCCGGACGGCGATCCTCCGACAGTCTGGACATGGCGTTACAAGAAGTCGCCTGTCTTCGGGATGATTCAGGGCGACGCGGGCGGCGCGTTCAACGATCCGAATTACCGTAAGCTCTTCTATCAGGGAGTTCGTTACATCGTGGCGCAAAAAGGAGAATGATCTCGCCTGAACGTTTTTCGATCAGGGGAGTGTTGACGCAACAACTCAAACAGTCGTATGTCAGCGCAAGACGGAGCGTTGCCAAACGGCTTTGGCCGGGGGCGTCGTATCGCGTTGCAAAACGCCGGAAACGCTTCAATCTTCGAAAAAAACGTCCCGCTTCGCTGCGTTGTTTATACGACTCTTTACCGTAATCCCAAGGTTCAAGCCGATTCTTCTCAGGAGGCGCGACGGAGATCCGCCCGCAATTGACGACGCCAATTTCGCGTTCGATCGCCTTCACGGGCGTTGTCCGTAGTAGGCTTGAGCCTGGTGGACAACGCCTCCCCGCGACGCTCCTGACGAGCGTTCAATCTTGCGGCGCGGCGCGCGAACTGTCCGCCGATAAGGACGACGCGACGGCTGAGACGGAATTGCGGACGACGGCGTGAATTTTGGCGTTGGATCCG
>CACYBR010000225.1 GCA_902772705.1 uncultured Planctomycetota bacterium | reverse complement strand
CCTCGCGTTCGCCGATCGAGCTCGACGCCGGCGGTTCGCGCGACCTCGTTCTCCGGAATGAGACCGACGGAGAGCAGAAGCGTGTCGCATTCGATTTCGAATTCGGTCCCCGGAATCGGCTGAAGCTTTTCGTCGACCTTTGAGATTTCCACCTTTTCGAGTCGGCGTCTGCCAACGACGCGCGAAATCGTATGCGCAAGATAAAGGGGGATGTTGAAATCCTCAAGGCACTGGACCATATTGCGCGTCAGACCGTTGGAATACGGCATGATTTCGACAACGGCGAGGACCTTGGCGCCCTCGAGAGTGAGACGTCGCGCCATAATGAGTCCGATATCGCCGGACCCGAGAATGACGACGCGCCTTCCGACGCGTTTTCCTTCGCAGTTGACGTACCGCTGGGCGGCGCCGGCGGTAAAGACGCCGCTTGGTCGATCGCCCGGCGTATTGATCGCACCGCGCGTTCTTTCGCGGCATCCGGTCGCGAGAACGGCGGCGCGCGCGTGAACGCGACGGAACCCGAGCGTCGGCGAGACGAACGTTACGACGACCGAGGCGTCGGCGGACTTCTCTTCGGCGACGTCAAGCACGGTCGCTTCGAGCGCGACTGGGATCTGACGCGCGATCACCTCGTCGATATAGCGACCGGCGTATTCCGGACCGGTGAGCTCCTCGTTAAACCGCCTCAACCCGAAACCGTTATGGACGCATTGGTTAAGCACGCCTCCGAGCGTTCGATCCCGCTCCAGCACAAGGATCCGCTTCGCACCGGCGTCGTAGGCGGAGACGGCGGCGGCCAGACCAGCGGGTCCTCCTCCAACGACGACGATATCCCAAGGTTTCGCGTCGACTTCCGCGTCGACAATCGTCTTAAGCTCCTGAGAAACGCTCATTGCGCGTCCTTTCCTGTATGAATCCTGCGTTCTTTCGTTCAGGCGCCCCGACGTCGAAGCCGGAGCCGTAAAATATTGCTCTCAGTATACCCTCGGCGACGCCGCTCTTCAAGGACGACCACCCGTCGTCGAGCGCTGTTTTTCCTTTTTGAATCAGTCTATACGAGCGCCGCGCTAATAAAAAAACCGGACCCGACGATATGCTCGGATCCGGTCGCGGGATGGTTCCGCGTCATGCGTTCTCGCTCAGTTGAGCCAGGACGGATATTCGCCGGGGCCCGGGAGCTTGACGGAGACCGCGTCCTCGACGCCGGGCGTGGCCTTGATTTCAGGCAACAGGTCGGCGGGAACCTCGCCGTCAAGGGAGAGGACGCTCACCGCCAGCCCGTTTGGCGCGTGAAGATTGCGCCCGAGCGCCATCTGCGCAATATTGACGCCGCGCTTCGCAGAGGCGGCGCCGAGCGCGGCGACGATGCCAGGCTGGTCCTTCTGCAACGTGATGAGGAGCGAGCCGTCAAGCTGCGAATCCAGCCGCATGTTGCGGAAGATGATGAGTCTCGGAATGGTCGCGCCAAAGAGCGTTCCGGCAAAGCCGACGCGGCCCCTGTCGGTTTCAAGTTCGACGATGATGACGGAGGTAAAGTCCGTGTCGGCGCCGTCTTTTTCTTCAACGAGCTTAACGCCGCGTTCCTGCATCATGGGAACGGCGCTGACAAGACTGACTTCCTCGGAGAGAACGCCGGTGAGATAACCGGAGCAGAAGGAGGAGGTCACGAGCGCGGTGCTCTTTTTGGCAAGGTCGCCGCGATAGCGAATCTTCACGGAGGAGACCGGACCGGGCGCGACCTGCTGGGCGAAGAGTCCGAGACGATAGGCGAGGTCCAGAGGACCGCGCAGTTCGGAAAGCGTCTTGGGATCGAGCGGCGAGAAATTGACCGCCTGACGAATGACGCCATTCTTAAGGTAGTCGATCATGAGCTCAACCGCCTCAAGCGCAACGTTCTTCTGCGCTTCCTTCGTGCTCGCGCCCAAGTGAGGCGTACAAACGACGTTCGGTTTGCCGAAGAGAGGACTGTCGGTGCAGGGCTCTTCCGGGTAGACGTCGAGTCCGACCCCGCCGAGCTTTCCAGACTCGATCCCCTTGAGGAGCGCGTCCATGTTGTAGATTCCGCCCCGAGCGCAGTTGATGAGAAAGACGCCGTCCTTCATGGCCTCGATCTCTTTTTCGCCAATAAGGTTGCGCGTCGCGTCGGTAAGAGGAACATGCACGGTGAGGTAATCGACGATCGGAAGAAGCTCGGCGACCGTTTCGTAGACCTTGACGTCGAGTTCCTGAGCGCGCTGCGCCGAAAGATAGGGATCAAACGCGACGACCTTCATTCCGAACGCTTTGGCGTAGCCCGCGACGTTCTGACCAATGCGTCCCATTCCGATCACGCCGAGCGTCTTTCCGTTGAGCTCGCGACCCGTGAACTTTTTGCGATCCCATCGTCCTTCCGCAAGCGACTGATTCGCGGCGCACGTGTTACGACTGACGGCAAGCATAAGCGCAAAGGTCTGTTCGGCGGCGGACGTCGTATTGCCTCCGGGCGTGTTCATGACGACGATACCGTGTCGGGTCGAGGCTTTGAGATCGATGTTGTCGACGCCGACGCCAGCGCGAGCGATCGCCTTGAGGCGCTTGTTGCCTTCGAGCGCGTCGGCGGTGATTTTCACGCCGCTGCGACAGATAGCGCCGTCGTATTCCATAAGCGCGTCGCGCAGTTCGTCGCCTTTGAGACCGGTGCGGACGTCGTATTCGACGCCGGCGTCCTGCATCATTTTCAAACCGTCTTCAGCCAGGGGGTCAAGAACAATAATCTTCGCCATGTGTTGTTCTCCAATCGAGTTCAGTCTCCGCGCGGACAGTCGGCGGACAAGTTCCAGGTTGGGAGGGTCCGACGCGACGACGCAGAGCGTATAAATCGATAAAATTTTATTCTCTGGCGCCGAGGCGTCAAGGCGAGAGAAAGAGTTTGCAGGACGGCGGCAGAAGGAAATCGTCGTTTTTAACGCGGTCCGACAACATAACGCCGCGTTATGGAAACGCGCGATCAAACGCCCGCGACGCCCTTGCAACCATTTAACGCTTTCGTCCTGGTCCTTTAAAAAAAGCCTCGTTCGTCCTTCGAGCGGTTGACGCTGAGGATAAATGAGGGTACCATTTACCGCATAGCGACGGATTTTTTTCGAGAGGCGTTCTATTTCTTGAAAAACATCCTTCAACAAGGAGCGTCGAGAAGGGTTGAGCCCGACTCGCGCGGCGATCGAGACGTCGTTCTTTTTTGAAACGCGGTCGCCCAGGTCCCATGTTCGCCTGCGCCAGACGAGGACGTCTCGTCTGGATTTTGTAACAACCAGAGGCATAATTTCGTTCAAGAAAAGAAAGAGCCTGAAGATTCCCATTGACGGCGACTTCCTTTTCCGTGATACATTTAAGGAGTTAAAGCTATGAGATCCATCCTCGTCTGCCGGGAGACAGACCCTCGCGAAACACGCGTGGCGCTGATTCCTGACGACGT
>CACYBR010000224.1 GCA_902772705.1 uncultured Planctomycetota bacterium | reverse complement strand
GTTGTCACCGTGGTCGACGGAGTCTCAACGAACGGCTGCGTCGTTACGGATGCGACGGCGCTGTAGTCGGAATCCATACAGTACGTTCCGTCCCCCTTCGCATAGACCCTGACGTCGTAAGTCGTATCGGAGTCAAGATTGGAAATGGTGCGTGACGTCGCGGTCGTCGTCGACATGACCGTGTAGTCGGAATCCTCCGATTTCTTATATTCCACAACATAACCAGACGCGTTCTCAATCGCGTTCCACTTGACGACGATTTTGTTATCCGTCGAGGTCGTCTTCGTAATCGTCGGCGATTCCAATTTCGTTACGTATTCAAAGGCTCCCAAGTCGACGGTTCCGTCGATGATTCGAGGTTTGCCGGCGAGATCGACGTCGGTTGAGACGTATTCGTTATTCCCGCGATTGATCGCCTGCGAGCCCGGCGCCAGCGAATAATCGCCCTCCGCCGCGTTGGCGAAAAGCGGCTTGGAGGCGTCGTAGACATACGCGGTGGCATTCGAGTTTGACCAGCCGGTATAGGAGCTCAGGACGTTATAGGCGTTGAATTTAATGGCGCCCTTACCGCCGCGGTAAAAGTCTCCTCCTGGGTTTCCGGCAATGATCGAGTTGTATACATGGAGGCTGGAAGGTGGATAGAAAAGGGAGTCTGGACAGTAGAGAGCTCCTCCCGAAGAAGCGTTGCCAGAGACTGTTATGTTAAACGCTTCCGATTGAATCTTTGGTGATTCGGCAAAATAAATGGCAGAACCGGCAGACGCGCTGTTTTGGGTGAAGGATGAGTTCGAAACCGTCAGAAGCGACGAATAACCGCCGCTGAAGTAGACTGCCCCGCCGTGGTTGCCAGCGGTATTGTCTTGGAAGGATGAGTTCGAAATAGTTAGCGTTGAGCGCACATCGACGTAAACAGCTCCGCCGAATCTGTTAGCTGTATTATTGAAGAAGTTGGAGTTTGAAATTGTTAGCGTCGACGGACGTTCGATGTAGACGGCTCCGCCGTAATCTTCGCTCATTCGACCGGAGGCAACGCCTCCAGTGAACGCAAGCGAGTTGATTTCAACTGTTCCTTTGGTAATATTGAAAATCCTCGATTTTGAATTCGCGTCGATCGTAATGCCCGGGACGCCGTCGACCTCGTTCCAAAGCGCGCTCGCGTCGATTGTCAGTGATTTTTTGATCTCGATTTGCGAGCCGCCGAGCGTGATCGTTCCTCCCTTGAGGGCAGGGTCAAACGTGATCGTATCGCCGGCGTTGGCGTAGACGGTAATCGCTTCGCGGAGCGTCACGACGCCGTCGTTTGCGTTGACGACGTCGGCGAGGGAGGTTACGACGGTCGACGCCGTTTCGCTGGCGCTGGCGAGGACGAGGGACGGCGAATCGCTCGCGGCGTCGTCTGTTATTTTCAGGTCGACGACGGCGTCCGTTCCGGATTCTAACGACGCGTAATTCGCATAGGAGTTAAGGTCGATCGCGTCCGACGGATTGACCGAAAGCAATTCCCTGTTTTCAAGAGCTTCAAATCGCAGCGTTTCAGTTTTCCAGTTTCGTTTTTCTGACGTTTGGCGTTTCATTGTTTCGGCAACCTCTCGCACGTAATCACGCGTCATGAATAATAAGGATGACAAAAAATACGATAATCGTTTAATATGAATAGTTATGGAACAACAGTCGCAACGCCGGTTCCACAAAGCGGTTTGCGTAATGGAGACGAGCTGGTGAATCGTCTGCGCCGTTTCCGAGATCGAAAACGACGTTTGGCTTCCCTGCGAGCTTTAAAGGGAGCGTTTCGCACGGAGGAACGACCGGGCGTCATTCATATGCTCTTCTTCCTGAGAAAAGTAGATTTCCCGCCGCCGCGACCGTGCGCCCCGTCCAGATTCTAAAATATTTACTTTTATTTGTCAATCAGTTACGGATTATCAGCTCTTCTGAAGACGAGGCTCTCATAATCCCGCGTCCGTGAGTAACGCGCTCCTGAAAACACGTTCTTTTGATAACGACGACCTCTCGCTTGACGCGCGCCTGCCCGGACGCTGACTCGTCGCGACAAGCGTCGAACGCCCGTTCTTTCCCGTTTCCATGTTCCTTCAAAAAGAAAAAGGCGATTCTTCCATGAACGAGGGAGAATCGCCCTAACGGCTTCTGACGCCTCAACGTCGAACGGACGTTACGGCGCGTCAAAGCTCGAAAAACGCCTCTTCAAAGAAATCGGCGAACGCTTCGTCGAGGAGCGCGTTGGAATCCGCCGACGGGGAGAAGGTCGTTTCGTAGTAATCAGCCAGCGTCGCGCCGGAGCCTGACACGCCGTAGACGCGGAACGCGTACGTCTTGCCCACGTACAGCCCGTTGACCGTCGCCGACGTCGTAGCGAGCCCGGTCTTGTAATTCGCCCACGTCTCGCCGCCGTTCTTCGACAGCTGCAGCTTATATGTCGCCGCGTTCGGGATCGCGTCCCACGCCAGCGTCGCCTGACGCGTCGACGCGTCGTAGCCCGCTATCCTGACGGGCGAGTAGCCCGTGAAGACGAGCGTCGAGGAACTCCCGTCGGAATCGCCCGTTCCTGTCGCGACAACCTTAATATCGTAATTCGAAGACGACGGCGTGTACGTTAGCGAGTTGCGCGCGCTTACGATCTCAACGTCGCCGCTTTCCGTAACGTTATACCATGCGATCGTCGAGGTCGCGTTCGAGGCGCCCGTCTGCGATACGACAATCGCGACGCCCTCGCGACACGTTTCGGCGGAAGAGCTCAGCGCGATCGGCGCAAACGCGCGTTCCGCAACGAGCGTCGTGCCGGAATAGACGCGGAACGCGTACGCGCCGCCGGGGTACAGTCCGTTGACCGTCGCGGACGTCGTCGTGAGCCCGGTTTTGTAATTCGCCCACGTTGCGCCGCCGTTCTTCGAGAGCTGCAGCTTATAGGTCGACGCGCCCGGGACGGCGTCCCAATTAAGGATCGCAATCCGAGTTGACGGGTCGTAACTAGAGACGGCAACGACAGGGTTCGACGGTTGATCCGACTGCGTTTTAACGGATCGGACGGCGCAATATTCAGAGTCCGCCCAGAGCGTTCCGTCTCCCTTGGCGTAGACCTTGACGTCATACGCCGTGTCGGCGCTGAGATTGGCAATCGTGCGCGAGTTTGCGGTCGT
>CACYBR010000223.1 GCA_902772705.1 uncultured Planctomycetota bacterium | reverse complement strand
GACGGCTCCGCGCGACGTGAACGACGTTGGCAGCGGTTCGGCGCAGGTTTCGGTTGCCATTATGCGGTAGGTTATGTTTTCGACGATCAGGGAGACGACGTTTATGGCGGCACGATCATGGGCGTCGGCATGGGCTGGGACCTTGGCGCCGGATTCCTGACAGACTTCCAGGGCAACGATAAATTTGAAGCCAACGGCGGTTTGACTCAAGGGTGCGGCGCAGAAGGCAGCATCGGCGCGATCCTGAACTATCGCGGGGACGATTCCTATCTCAGCTCTTACGTTGGATATTCCAACAATCAGCTGACCTACCACTCTCCGTCGAACTGCGGCTCGAATTTCAGCTTTGTCGTCGACCATGGCGGATACGACCAGTATGGCGCCTCGGACAACTATCGCCGCGCGATTCAGAACAATTCGATAACTCAGCGTGGCAACGTTACCGGCATGATCATCGATCGCCCGGCGCCGGGCGAGAAGACGAACGCCGGCGAGAACGGTTCTGCGCAACAAGGCAATCCAGTCACGCAGAGCGGCTACGCCGTCAAGCCTTCGCAGGTCAAGACAATGGTCGAGGCGCCGCCCCTTTACGACACGGTTCCTCATGCGACGTCGAACGGCAACAACGCTTTTAATCCGTCCGGGAACTATTCTCCCGGCCCTGGAATTTTCGGCGGTCCCGGTATTTTTGGCGGGCGTCTTTTCTGACGCGAGTCTGACGATTAAATAGAGAAATGACGAGCGGCGTTCCCCTTTTACGGAGAGCGCCGTTTTTTTGTTTCAGGGCCCCTGTAATCCGGCTCATGACGATTTCTTGTGTTGACGCCGCCCCTTTGAAGATGAATACTGACGCTATATAATAGAGCGGCGATATTTTAGCGTCGCCGCCGACGCGTCGCGCGTCGTTGTAAACGCTCGTATGTCTTGATACAGAGAGATTTCACCATGAAATGGTCGCAAACTTTAATTCCGACAATGAAGGAAACCCCTAACGGGGCTGAGATCCCAAGCCATATCTTTATGCTTCGCGCGGGCATGATCTCGCAGGTCATGGCGGGAGCGTACGCGTATCTGCCGCTCGGATGGCGTTCGCTTCATAAGGCGATCAATATTGTTCGCGACGAAATGAACAAGACGGGCGCGGTCGAGATCTTCATGACCGCGCTCGCGCCGCAGTCTCTCTATGAGCAGACGAATCGCGTCGAAGCGTTCGGCAACGTTCTTATTAAATCGACGCTTGTCCGCGGCGGCGCGAAGACGCCAGTCGTTTTCTGCCCGACTCATGAGGAGGAAGTGACGAGCATCGTTTCCCAGTATGTTTCGAGCTACCGTCAGCTTCCGCTCGTTCTCTATCAGATTCAGACGAAATTCCGCAACGAAGAACGTCCGAAGTTTGGCGTTCTGCGCACGAGCGAATTCACGATGAAGGACGCGTACAGCTTCAATACGAGCCTTGAATCCCTCAACGAATCGTATAACGCGATGTACGACGCCTACTGCAAGATTTTCACGCGATGCGGCGTCCCGTACCTGCCGGTGGAAGCGGAATCCGGTCCGATTGGCGGCGACGCGTCCCACGAATTTATGATCCCTGCGGCCAACGGCGAAGACGACGTCGTTTACTGTCCAAAGTGCCATTACGCGGCGAACGTTGAAAAGGCTGAGATCGGCGAAACGGAATACGCTCGTCCTGCCGACGCGGTTCTCAAAGAGGTCGCCGAACTTCCAACGCCGGGCGCGCACACGATCGAACAGGTCTGCAAGTTCCTCAAAGCCAAGCCGAAGAAGGTTGTCAAGACGCTGATCTACGACGTCGACGGAACGCCGGTCGCGGTTCTCGTTCGCGGAGACTGCGACGTCAATGAAAACAAGCTTCGCCGCGTCCTCAAGGCGGAAAAGGTCGAACTCGCCGACGAAAAGACGATCGAACGCGTCACCGGCGCGCCGGTCGGCTTCGCCGGTCCCGTCGGGCTCAAGGAAAAGGTTAAGCTCGTCGCCGACCCGACGATCAAAGAGATGGTCAACTTCATCGTCGGCGCGAACAAGGCGGAGACGCACCTTGTCAACGTCAATGTCGACCGCGACTTTACCGTCGACGTCTATGGCGACGTCCGCAACGCGATCCTCGGCGACCCGTGCCCGCATTGCCATGAGCCGATCACAATGGAAAACGCGATCGAGGTTGGCCACGTCTTCAAACTTGGCACGAAATACACCGAAGCGCTCGGCGCCAAATACCTCGACGAAAAGGGCGAGCAGCAGACGATCATCATGGGATGCTACGGCATTGGCGTGAGCCGCATTATTGCGGGACTCGCGGAAACGAGCCACGACGACCATGGTATTATCTGGCCCGTGTCGCTCGCGCCCTATGAAGTTTGCGTCTGCCCCGTCAAGGCGACGGACGACGCGGCGATGGCGGCGGCGGAAAAGATCGTCGCGGGATTGGAAGCCGCTGGCGTCGACGCGATTCTCGACGATCGCGACGAGCGTCCTGGCGTGAAGTTCAAGGACGCCGACCTTATCGGCTTCCCGGTGCGCGTGACGATTGGCAAAGGTCTGGCCGACGGCAAGGTCGAAGTCAAATGGCGCTGGGAAGAGGAGGCGTCGCTCGTTTCCGTCGACTCCGTCGTCGACGAATTGGTTGGGCAGCTCAAGGAGGAACGCGACACGAACGCGCGCTTCTACGCCGCCAAGAACGCGAAGAAAAACTGACAACGAATCAACTCGTCCCGTTCCAGCGCGTTACGCGTCGCGGGACCTAACATAAACACATAAAAGAGCGAAGAAGCTAAAATGCTGACGACAAACGAAATTCGCGAAATGTATTTGACGTTCTTTGAATCGAAGGGATGCGTTCGCCGCCCGAGCGACGTGCTTGTTCCGCGATGGGACCCCTCGGTTCTGTTCACGCCTGCGGGAATGAACCAGTTCAAGGATCACTTCCTTGGCCGCTGCAAGCTCGACTTTACGCGCGCGACGACCTGCCAGAAGTGTCTGCGCACCGGCGACATTGACAACGTCGGACGCACCGCGTTTCACCACACCTTTTTTGAAATGCTCGGAAACTTCAGCTTTGGCGACTATTTCAAGCGCGAAGCGATTCACTGGGCGTGGGAGTTCCTGACCAGCAAGAAGTGGATGGCTATCGACCCCGCGATGCTCTCCGCGACGGTTTATAAGGACGATCAGGAAGCCGCGAATATTTGGCTTAACGAGATTAAACTGCCTCCGGAGAAGCTCCAGTATCTGGACGAAGACGAAAATTTCTGGCCCGCCTCCGCGCCGAGCGAAGGGCCCGACGGCGTCTGCGGACCCTGCTCTGAGATTTACCACAAGACCCCTCAGGGCGAGGTCGAGATCTGGAACCTCGTCTTTACGCAGTTCAACCGCGTTGGCAATCCGCCGGACAACCTCCGTCCGCTTCCGAGTAAGAACATCGACACGGGCATGGGGCTCGAACGCGTAACGTCCGTGCTTCAGGGAGTGGAGACGAATTTCCACATCGATTCGCTTCGTCCGCTCGTGGAAGCGGCGGCAGAAGTTTGCTCGCAAAAGTACGACGCGGTCGATCTGACGAACGAGAACGGTCGTCGTCTGCGACGAATCGCCGACCATATTCGCGCCTGTACGTTCGCGATCCACGAGAACGTCTACCCCGGTCCAAAAGAGGAAAAGTACGTCATTCGGCGCCTGCTGCGTCGCGCGGTCCTCGACGGCGTTCAGATGGGCATGAAGAAGCCTTTCCTGGCGCAGCTCGTTCCGGTCGTCGCCGATCTCATGAAGGTTCCGTATCCTGAACTGAGCGAAACCGTGGAACGCGTGCAGGGCGTGATCTCCGCTGAAGAAGAGCGGTTCATGGGCAGTATCGACGACGGTTTGCGACGGATCGATTCCGTCTTTAAAGCGATGGAGTCGGAGAAACGCGTTACGGTTTCCGGAGTCGACGCGTTCGAAATGTATCAGACCTACGGCTTCCCGCCGGAGCTCTTTGAAACGATCGCCGGCGAACATAAGTACGGCTTCGACTGGGAAGGCTTCGGAAAAGAGATGGAACGCCATGGAGAACTTTCCGGAACCGCCGAAAAGAACCTTCTGTTCAAACGCGATCCGCTCGAAGGAATCAAAAAAGCGAACAATCCTCCCGAGTTCCTTGGTTATCAGACGCTTGAAGCGAAGGACGCCAAAGTCATCGCGATTCTGGACGGCGATCAGCTCGTAGAGAGCGCGTCGGGAGAAGGCAAAAAGCTGCGCGTCGTTCTTAACAAAACCCCGTTCTACGGCGAAAAGGGCGGTCAGGTTGGCGACACGGGCGTGATTCTCGACGGAGATTCGAAGTTCGTCGTGGAATCGACGCAGTACGACGGCGAATTCCTTGTGCATCTGGGCTCTCTTGCGAGCGGAACGCTCAAGGTGAACGACACGGTCGACGCGCAGGTCGATACGAAACGCCGCGCCGCGATTGCGCGCGCGCACACCGCGACGCACCTCCTTCACGCCGCGCTCCGCGCGCGACTGGGCGGTCACGCCGAACAGCAGGGGTCCAAGGTCGACGCCGACGTCCTGCGATTCGACTTCACGCACCATCAGGGGCTTGATCGCGAGACGCTCGTCGCTCTGGAAAAGGACGTCAACGAGATGATTCTCGAGGCGTATCCCGTTACCTGCGACGAGACCCCGATCGAAGAGGCGCGCAAGCTTGGCGCTATGATGCTCTTTGGCGAAAAGTATCCGGATATTGTTCGCGTCGTTAAAATGGGACCGTCCCTTGAATTTTGCGGCGGCACGCACCTTAAGAACGTCGCGCAGGTCGGATTCTGCAAGATCGTCGCGGAAGAAAGCGTCAGCGCCGGAACGCGCCGCATTACGGCTTATACCGGTATGGAAGCGGTTAAGAAGGCTCAGGAAGCCGACGCGATCGAGTCGAGGCTCGCCAGCGACCTGCGCGTTCCTGCCGCAGAGATTGTCTCTCGCGTGGAGAACCTCGTTTCGCAGACCAAAAAGCTTCGTAAGGAACTCGAGGCCGTTACGAAGAAAGACGTGGTTTCGGTCGACGAGCTCCTCAGAAACGCTCAGAAGGTCGCCGGCGTCGACTTTATCACGCTTACGATCGACGACGCCGACGCCGCCGCGTTGCGCGAGACGATCGACCAGCTTCGTCGCAAGTCGGAAAACGCCGCGATCGTGTTCGCGAACGTCGATACAAAAGCGAATAAAGTCGCGCTCATCGTCGCGTTGACGCGCAATCTCGTCGAGCGCAAACTCAGCGCCGTCGAGCTGATTAAGGCGATCGCCTCTAATATTCAGGGAGGCGGCGGAGGGCGGCCTGATATGGCGCAGGCGGGCGGCAAGAAGCCCGAAGGCGTCCCTGCGGCGCTCGAAGCGGCGAAGAAGTTCCTCGAAGAAAAGCTCGCGTGATACGCCAGGCGACCATGCGACGCGTCCAAACGTCGCGCGGACCGACGGTTTGTAAAATAAAATAAAAAGGGACGACGATCGTGAATGATCGTCGTCCTTTTTTTGTCGTCGTGTTATGAGGCGAAGAGAGAAGACGAGGGCGACCGCGCCGACCGCGTCACTGAATGATAACGCGGAAGCCCGTAAAACACGTCGCGTCGACGTCAAGAATCGCTATGTGTATAAACGGCTTGACCGAATTGTCCTGCGCGAAAGGATTGCCCTGAACGCGTTGACCGCCCATTCCGCTCGAACCAGTCAACGGATCGTCGTACATTTCGGGAGTTGGCAAACCGTATTCGTTCTCGTAATACGGCTCCTGAGCGACCTGCGCGGCGAAGCGCGGCGCCGTGCGACTGGTCTGATAATCGCGGATCGCGCGGTCGAGCGACTCATAGCCGAGGTCGTCGACGTGGACCCAGCAGATCGGGTTAAAGCCCGGGAGGTGGAACCAGCTTCCGCCGTAGCTTTCTACGACGTTCGGATCGTCGGAGGTCATTTCGCCAACGTTGCCGATCATGTCGTAGAGACCGTTGCTGTTGGGCTTGAAAGAGCCGACCGGGACGGTGAAGCGGTAGGAGTCGCGATAAACGAAATGGATTCGGTCGAGCAGGTAGACGTGCGTCGGGCAGATCACGGGAAAATTCGCGTCGGGAAGGTTGCCGCGTTCCCAGGTTTCCGTCCCGCCAAACGCCCAGAGTTCGAAAAGGGACGCATAGCCGAGCGAGAGGCGTTCGGGCTGCGAAGCGAGCCGCCATTGCGAGGTCGAGGGGAGCGAGACGTTTTTACCCAACTTTCGTGTCAGCCACGCGCAGAAGGCGTTGGCGTCGTCGTGGGAAACAAGCGTGACGGGATTCTTTTTCGTCTGGGCAAAGCCGGGGTTCTTCCAATTGTACTCGTCGCCGCGTCTGAGTCCCGCAAGCTTCTGAGGCGTTGACGAATATCCGATCTTGGAACTCTTGATTTTTCCCGTCGCCGGCTTGGCGGGCTTGCTTTTGTTGTTATCGTCGAAACTGGCGTACGGATCGTCGCTTTTTGCGCCGT
>CACYBR010000222.1 GCA_902772705.1 uncultured Planctomycetota bacterium | reverse complement strand
TCCTCCAAAGGCGTCACGATATAACGCACGCTTTCCGCGGGAATCGTTCCCACGTCGGAAAACCGACTGTCGTGCGACGCCGGGGAGTTGTCCCCAAGCGCGTAAAAGCTGTCGTCGGACGGCTCCGAGGACCGCCAGTCCGCCGATGAATAATGCAAATCGCGATATATACGAATCGACGACGCTCGCGAGACGTCCCCTAAAATCACAAACGGCGTCGATATGGCCGCCGTCGCGTCCGACACGCCGTCCCCGAGCGCTACGCGCGCTCGCTCCGCCCCGGAAAGCGACAGGACAAGCTCGCCGTCGACCGCCATGACCTCCACGCTCAGCGTCCCGGGCGCTTCCGCCGCAGGCTCCGTCTCAAACGTCTCCGCGCGCGCTCTCGCGAAATCAGACGCGTCAAGCTCTTCAAAGCTCTTGCCGGTCTCTGTTCTGCCTGAGGTCAATGGAATCGACCGCAAGACGACGCGACCGGACGACGCCGTATATTCGAGGCTCCACGCGCGCTCTGGACGGCGGACGAGAATTGTCAGCGAGTCGCCGCCGACCCCCGTCGCGTCCCAGTTAAAGCGCGTTAAAAAATCGCGGACCAACTCGACCGGCCCCGACCCGCCGTTAAAGCACGGCGTCTGCGATTCGTTCGAGACGGCCGAAGGAACCGCTTCGATCCGCTCGCCGCCCCCTGCGGTCGCCTTGCGCAGCTTGACGACGCGCGACACAAAGAGCCGTTCGCGCGTGCGCGTTTCCTCCGTCGGATAGAGTTCCTCCGCCGTCCGCCATATTTGCGCGACCGTTCGACGCGTCGGCTCGCCGTCGATCCAGACGTCGCCGTTGCAGATCGTCACACGCTCGCCCGGCAGTCCCACGAGCCGCTTGAGCGTATAGACGCCATGCTGATCGCAAAAAATCGCCGCGTCCCAGCGCTCGGGCTCGCGTTTCGTCGCGTCAAGGGGCAGGACGCGCAGGAGCTCGCCGTCTCTGAAAACCGCGCCGGACGCGTCGACGTCCGCAAAGCCGCAGTTCGGACAGCTCAGCGTCCTCGCAGAGTTGCGGAAACGCTGAACCTCGGGAGACGCCTCGTTTCCACCTGCGGGTCCGACGTCCGCCGACGCGGTCGCAATATCGAGCGACGTCGCGACGATTCCGCCGCATTCGGGGCACGTCGCTTCAAAGCGCGGTCCGCGCCACGTCGGCTCCATCGAGCGACTCTGCACTCGAAACGTCTTATGCTCCGACTGGACGAGGTCCGGATGGCGCAACAAATAAACGAACGCCGTCGCGCCCAGACAAAAGAGAAAGAAAGAGCACGCCAACCCCAAAACGAGCGGTCGACTCCAACGCCGACCGCGCGAAGCGTACGACCGCGCGCTCAAACTTTTCCCCGTCGCCTCTGCGTCCCGCATTGTAGCCAATTTGTCAAAAAAAATCAAATCGTCGGACTAATTCACTCGAGAACGTCAAGAATCTTCTCGATATCGTTGTCGACGACGACCGGGCGATTCGCGTATTCCGCCGTCGCGATCCCGTGTTTGCCAAGATAGTCCTCAAAGAACGCCCTATCGGCGCCATGATACGCGACCGTCGCGTTCGGGTCCTTGAGCTGATAGCCTGTGAGAATACACACGACCCGCTCGTCCCTGCCGATTACCCCCTCCTCGACGAGCTTTTTCGCGCCGGCGACGCTCGCCGCAGACGCCGGCTCGCAGCCGAAGCCGTTCGCGCCGATTTGGGCCTTCGCGTCGACGATCTCCTGATCGTCGACTTTGCGCACGACGCCGCTGCAGAAGTCGAGCGCGCGAAGACATTTCGTCAGGTTGACCGGCCGGTTGATCTCGATCGCGCTCGCGATTGTGTCCGCCCTGCGATTTTCCTTATCCATCTGCGCGTAGAACGCGTCGATCTTCGCATGGTCGACCCGACCGCCGTTCCACCTCAATCCCTCCTCGTTGTACAGGCGATAGAGAGAGTCGGCGCCCGACGCGTTAATGACCGCAAGACGCGGGACTCGATCGATCAGTCCGAGCTTATGAAGTTCGATAAACGCCTTGCCAAAGGAGCTCGAGTT
>CACYBR010000221.1 GCA_902772705.1 uncultured Planctomycetota bacterium | reverse complement strand
GCGCTGACGATCGAGTCGACAAGGTCGGCGCGTCTGAGCTCCGTCATCGCGTCCGCAATCGCGCCAACGCCGGGAAGAACCAGCTTCTCCGCCGCGTCGACCTTCGCCTTGTCCGACGTTATCGTCGCCTCGACGCCCAAACGCTCAAACGCTTTCTGAACGCTTCGGAGATTCCCCATTCCGTAATCGATAATCGCGATCATTATGCACCTCTGATCAGGTCGATCTCAGAACGCGATCCCGCTCCCGAAACCTCTGGAACGGGGTCGCTCTTACATAGTATCATTCGAGAGGCTTGAAGACGAAGCCCGTGATGAGCTTCGGATAGAAGTAGGTGCTCTTCGCGGGCATACGTTCGCGCACCATGCTGCATTCCTGAATGAGTTCGACGGTCGCGGGCATCACGAGCGCGGCGAGCGTGAACTCCTCGGGCGCGGTCTTAAGATTAGCGACGACTTCGGAAACTTCGTGGACGTACTTGGGCTTTTCATGGCCCTTAAGTCCAAGAAGCGTGTCAATCACGAGCGTATGGAGGATAGCGACGCCCAGCTGTCGCCATTCCGGCTGATGGTCGGCGGCGACTTCGTCCATTTTCGCACGTCCCTTGTCGGTAATCTGCAGAAGATTCCACTTGCCGTCGCGCGCGGAATAGAGCGCCATAGCGCCCTGATCGTTGAGCAATTCGATCTCCGCCCACGCCTTGTGCGCCTGATTGTAGCCCTCTCCGACGGTAGAGATTCTGAAATATTCGCCGAGTTTATCCATGAGCTCCTGCTGGGAAAACGCGGGAACATTACGGAACAAACGATGCGTCGGCATGACAATGAGCCCCGGGTCTTCCATCGCGACGCACACCATGAGCACATGGTTCGCCGGGTGATCCAGAGTCAAAACGCCTTCCTGACGAAGCTGCTTGCGGTAATTGCACGCGGTCTCATAACGATGATGACCGTCGGCGATGAAAATCGGCTTGGGTCCCATGAGCGCGACGACCTTGGAGATCGTCTCCTGGTCGTCGACAATCCACATGCGGTTGACGACGCCGTTGTCGTCAGTCGCTTCGAGAGGCGTCATTCCCAGAACAGCCGCCTCGAGGATATTCTGAACTTCGTTCTCGGGATCGGGATAGAGCCCGAAAATCTGGCTGAAATTCGTCTTGCAGGCGGTAGTAAGCATGAGGCGATCGAGCTTCGGACCGCTCATCGTCAGCTCGTGTGGAAAGACCATGCCCTCGCCAAAGGGAACGGCTTCGCAACCGCACATAAAGCCTTTACGGACGAACTTTTTACCCTGCGCTTCAAAGATCTGATGATAGACGTAAATCGACGGGTTAGGCTCCTTAACGAGAACGCCAGATTCCTTCCATTCCTTGAGCGCGCGTGCGCTGCGCGTGTAGCGGTTGTCCTGCTCGTCGTCGGTCGGGTTCTGCTTGTTGAGGATTAAACGAACGACGTTGTTCGGGTGCCTCGCGTACAGAGCGTCCTGTTGTTCAGGACTAATGACGTCGTACGGAGGGGCGACCACGTCGCTCAAAGAGCCAACCTGCGCTAAGTTATAGCGCAATCCCTGGAAAGGCTGAATATTAGGCACGATAATCTCCTGACCGCAACGCGGTCGTAGTGTCGTTGAATGATAAAAGAATCCGCATCATGGCGAACGCGTTCCGCCGCCGGATCAATATCGGTAAAATTCCGGCTTGAAGGGGCCCTCAACCGGCACGCCAAGGTAGTCCGCCTGTTTCTTCGTGAGCGTTTCAAGCTTGACCCCGAGCTTGTCAAGATGCAGTCTCGCGACCTCCTCGTCGAGCTTCTTGGGCAACATGTAGACGCCCAGCGGATACTTTTCGTTTTCGGTCCACAGCGCGATCTGAGCGAGAACCTGATTCGTAAACGAGTTCGACATCACGAAGGACGGGTGGCCCGTCGCGCAACCGAGGTTAACAAGACGTCCTTCCGCCAACAGAATGACGCTCGCGCCGCCCGGGAACGTATAACGATCAACAAGCGGCTTGATCTGCGTCTTCTTTATACCGGGATAATTCTCCAACCCCGCGACGTCGATCTCGCAGTCGAAGTGCCCGATATTGCACACGATCGCGTCGTTCTTCATCCGCGAGCAGTGTTCCGCCGTGATAATGTCGCAGCATCCGGTGCACGTTACGAAAATATTGCCGCGCTCGCACGCGTCCTCCATTGTCGTAACCTCAAAGCCTTCCATCGCCGCCTGCAACGCGCAGATCGGATCGACCTCCGTGACGAGAACACGCGCCCCGTAAGAGCGCATCGAATGCGCGCAGCCCTTGCCTACGTCCCCGTAACCCGCGACCACGACGACCTTGCCCGCGACCATGACGTCCGTCGCGCGCTTAATGCCGTCGGCGAGCGATTCGCGGCATCCATAGAGGTTGTCAAACTTGCTCTTGGTGACGCTGTCGTTGACGTTAATCGCGGGAATCTTGAGCTCGCCGCGCTCGTGCATCTGATAGAGTCGGTGAACGCCCGTGGTCGTTTCTTCCGTAATGCCCTTAACTCCGCCAATGATATCGGCGTGCTGCGGCAGGTGAATCATATGGGTAAGGTCGCCGCCGTCGTCGACAATCATATTGAGCGGCTTGCCGTCGGGGAAATACAGAGTCTGCTCGGTGCACCAGTCGTATTCTTCGTCCGTCTCGCCCTTCCATGCGTAGACCGGAACGCCGGTCGCGGCAATCGCGGCGGCGGCATGATCCTGCGTCGAGAACTTATTGCAACTCGCCCATGAGACCTTCGCGCCAAGCGCGGTGAGCGTCTCGATCAGAACGGCGGTCTGGATCGTCATGTGGAGGCTTCCCGCGATCCTCGCGCCCTTGAGCGGCTGAGAAGGACCATACTTTTCACGAAGCGCCATGAGGCCCGGCATCTCGTTTTCCGCGAGCATAATCTCTTTACGGCCCCAGTCGGCAAGACTCATATCCGCAATCTTATACGGCAGTTTTTCGCTCATTTTCAGTTCGTTCCTTTGGACGATATCGACGCGCGTTTCGCGCTGTCGGCTAGCAGTTAAAAAATGTTCCGTCATTATATCGCGCGGCGGCGCGCCTAACAGGGGGCGAACGGCAGGGGCGACGATCATTCAGCGGCGAAAGAGTCCTCCTCGCCATGAAAATGCCCTGATTCGCTACATCGATGGTCGTGACGAACAAGCCGAACGTCGCTGTGGTAGAGATCGCGAACGAGATCGCCCGTAAAAGCTTCCGTCGGATGGGACTGCACCACGCGATTGACGCACACCACGCTGTCGACCAGTTGCGAGACGACGCTTAGATCGTGCGACGCCATGAGAATCGTCACGCTTTTGTGAAGCTCCGCGAGCAGCTCGTAAAATTTCTTCGCGCTTGAAGGATCGACGTTGTTCGTTGGTTCGTCGAGAATAAGCAGCTCAGGCTCGCAACACAGCGCACGGGCGATCAAAACTCGTTGACGCTGTCCCCCCGAGAGATCGCCAAACGACTTACGCCGGAGGTCGGCGACCCCCATCTTTTCAAGAGCCGCGATCGCGCGCGCTTTATTGTCGCGGTTGAACCGGAAGAACGTGCGGGTCCCTTTTTCGGTCCTGGCGCCAAAACGACCAGCCAGAACGACGTCCTGCACGTTGATCGGAAAACGATAATCGACCTTTGCCTGCTGGGGCGCGTACCCCACGCGATACCGAGTCTTTTCCGGCGCTTCGCCGAAGAGCTTAATCGAACCCGTCTGCGGCTTGAGCAGTCCGAGAATCAACTTAATGAGCGTTGATTTGCCGCCGCCGTTGGGCCCCACGATCGACGCAAACTCGCCGCGCGGAATCGTGAGCGTAACGTTCTCAAGCGCTGGCTTGCATTCGACGCTGTATGAAAAACTCACGTTTTTAAGCTCGATCATAAGGACGCTCCCATAAAACAGACCGACGCGTTCAACCCCTTCGCGCCTTCTCTAAATTTTCCAGACTTTTTGACGCGTCAACAGCGCCCCCTAATAAAATCTCTCTTCTCCACTGTTACGAGCGCCTCTATTTGTTATAATTGACCGCTGGTATAAAACTCAGGGACGCGTACGCCCGGGCGCGCAGAAACTCGCGGCGGCGCCCCACAGAGGACGCAGAAAGCTCGGTATCAGGCGTAAGAGGCATGGCGGCGCGAACGACAAAGAAAAAGGCGGCTGAAAGTCAATCGACAAGAAACGACGCGGAACGCGTTCTTCCGTATAACGACGAAGCGGAACGCGGCGTTCTTGGCGCGATTCTGCTCGATCCTCGTCTCTGCGACGACGT
>CACYBR010000220.1 GCA_902772705.1 uncultured Planctomycetota bacterium | reverse complement strand
CGTTGGAATGAACGCGTGGTCGCCAAACGCGGCTATGCGTTCGGAAATCGGCTTGTCGGTAAGGTAAGTCCAGCGAAGGAGCCCCGTGACGTCGTTCATCGCAAAGACGTGACCGGAAAGAGAACCCGCAATGAACATCCCGCCCTTACGACGCTCGGGTGCGAGTCTGTTATTCTGGACGCTCATGTCTTCCGGAATGAAAAACGGCTCCGCTTCGACGTCAGAGCGAGGAACAAGCGCGCGGTTGCCGAGACGTCGTTCGTTGATATACGCAAAGTTCGGACGATCCTGAAGCTTATACAGAAGCTTAAAAGGCGTGTCGCCGGCGTTTCGTTCCATCTGCGCGAACATGATCCAGCCCTTTTCGGTCGTCCACGAAACGACGTCCTTCTCGTAAGACTGCGTGCCCATGACGGGAGTCACAAGAGAAATTCCAAAGCTGGCGGTTACGAAGGGACGGTCTTTGTCAAGAGGTTCGATCTCGAAACGAGAATCGACCTTCTGCTTAACGTCGTCGAACTTCCCGTCCATTTCGGACGCGACCGTCTTGTTGTCCTTGACCGCCCCTTCCATATTGGCTATCGCTTCGTTGACCTTGAACTGCTCCTGCTTGGCGCGTACGATCGGATAGGCGAGTATTTTCTCCGCGAAGACGGGAACGTAGCACTCGCGTTCGCTGAGGATCGGTCCCGAGGACGGTTGACCATAGACCTCTGTCTCGTTGAGCTTCTTGCCCGTAAATCGATCGTAAATCACAAGACGCGTGCCGCACACGACCGCGACGACGCGACTGTTGACCGAAGGCGGCAGGAGGTATTCGTCGCCGACGGAAACGGTCCAGAGAGCCGTTCCCTTTTCCGCGTCAAACGCCTGAAGGAGACTGTCGCTCGTCGTAATAAAAAGGACTCCGTCCTGAACGGTAGCGCTGGAAACTTCTTCAAATTCTCTATTGAGGGTCGCCTGAGCAAACCACGCGCGGGTCAAACCCGCCGCGTTCGCGTCCTCTTCAGAGATTAACTTCGAGGGCGCGACGCCGACCGCAAGCGCGTTTGTAGAAACAAACGCGCAAAGACTGAGAACAACCGCTGCCACAGAGAAAAGTCGTTTCATACGAGAAACCCCTTTTAAAATTATACGACGTCAACAAAGCCGCTCTTTACGACCGCGCTCTGGTTTGTTTTCGTTTTCTTTTCCCAGCGGCGGTCCGAAACGCGAACGCGTCGACGAAAAAAGAATCTTTCCATTTCACTATAATGATAATATGGGGAGGGTCAAATTGGAACCGTACGATTTGTTTTTTTTCGAAAAAATCCACGTGTTAAGCGATTTCACCGATTCTAACGTTTAGAAGGAAAATTCTAGTATCGGTAGCGTTCGCGCTGACGAGCTCCACCCTAAAATCACGATATTTCTTCAAAAGACAATCTTTTTTCACCTCGACGCCGTTCCAAATACGTCCGATTGACACAAGCAAACTTTTACGCGCAATCAGTCCAAACGGAAAATCCTTGCCTTCAGCGCTTTTCCTGACATTTTTTCGGGGGCAGGTCGATTCTTTTCAAGCGGGCGGGAAAGCGTGCGCTTTCTCGTCCTTTGCCGAAACGTTCCTCATGCGGCGCGTACGTGCAAATTCCACGACGCGTCCTTCGTTTCCGCGCCTTAGCGCCACGGATCAGTTCAGATGTATTCCGAAAACCACGACGAATCAACCCTTCGAGAATTTCCAGTCCCCGATCGTCTCTTTGATCAGAACGACGCGCCCTCTGTCGGTTGTCTCCCAGAAGCGCTCAGGACTTTTCGAAACGTTGCCGGTTATGATCTTCAATTTGTCCGGCCAGGTTCCAGGGAAGCGCTCCTCGATTTGTCCGTCATGAACGGTCGGCGCGACGGTGAAGAAACGTCCCCCTTCGAGCGCGTCGCAACTTTTCCCGTTGGAGAGCCCGGTCGCCGAATCTATGGCGCGCTGAAGCTTACGCGCGATCCCGAAGTTTATCCGCGCGTCGAATGGAACGCCGCATGCTCCCTCGCGTCCCTGCTCGCCTCCATGCTCGCGGAGAACAGTCTCTGGCACGAAGAACTCGCCGCTCGGGAAGGCGAGCTCGCCGCACTTGTTGTCGAACAGCAAAAGAACGACGCGAATCATGTCGGCGTCTCGTCCCGTCTGCGCGACGTCCTGCGGTCCGGCGCCAACGCGCTGGGAGGCTTTACCGCCGCGGCGCTCTATCTCCTCGACGAGAAAACGTCGTCCCTCAAAGCGCGCGCGGTTTGGGGGCTTCCCGACGATCGCTACCTCGAACCGCCAAGACCTCTTCGCGGCGCGCGCGCTGAAGTGGAAGCGCTCATGGGCAACGCCGTTACCCTCAACGACGACTACCTTGCGGAAGCCTGGAAAGCGCCCGAATCCTTCGCCTGCTCCGTCTGCATTCCCGTCGTTTCGGAAACGACGATTCTCGGAGTCGCATGGTTCTTCTCCGACGTTTGTCACGAAATCGCGTCCCGCGAACTCGAGACGCTCGATTTGGTCGCATGGCGACTCGTCGACGAACTCGAAAAGGAGGCGTCCTATCTCGAACGCCGCCCTCGAACCGAAGCGTGTCAGGAGGACGCCAATCAGTCGGACCGCGAGCTGCGCGAATGGGTCGACGCCATTTTTAACGCAAAGAACTGATCTCCTGATTATTTCGCAATTTGCCGGCTGTCATGGAAAACGTGAGAAAAAGATAAAATTTCTCACGGAGCCCCTTGCGTTGTCACAGCATTCTGATATATTGTCGCTTGTATATTCGACGCCGGTAGATTTCCCCGACAAACGCCGCCGCCTGAGCAATAACGAAAACGTGATCCTTTCGTGCTCAAACACGCGGAAATCAGGGCGCCATTGCCGACCTCCTGTCAGACGTCGGCAAAGTGTTTAGAACGTTCATTTGCGCTGGTATGTCGTAAGACGACGCGCGGCGCTCATTTTTTAGGTCAAACTGGTTAATCCTATGTCCAAACCTCCGGCATTTAAAAAGAATCGTATCAACCGCAAGCGTTCCAAGGTTAAGGTTCACAGCAAGAAACGTGATCCGTTGTGCCCGAATGGCGAGCGTATGCGTCCGATGTTTGTCGACTACAAGGACGTTGAACTGCTCAAGAAACTCACCAGCCGTCAGGGTAAAATTATCAGCCGTCGTAAGACCGGCTGCTCCGCCGTCTCTCAGCACGCCGTAGCCGCCGCTGTCAAGCGCGCTCGCTTCATGGCCCTCATGCCGTACGTCGGCGACTGAGTTCCGATTTTTCGGTCGATTGCACCCGCCTGTTTATCAGGCATGAAAACAACAGGTTTTGCGCATTTCTCGTCCGGCTTCCGCTTTGGGCGTTAAAACGCAAAACCTTTTGTTCTTTTTATATCCCTTCGGTTTTTCCCCTTCACGATCTTAACGGAGGGGTCGCGTCGGTTTCCCGGCGCTCCTCGTTGCTCGCGTCGCCACGCGGCCGCGCGTGCGCCATTTCATTTTTAAGGAGCTTGTCAAATGACCGAATTGGCTGGATTAGCAAGTGAAAAAGCTGACGTCCTCATTGAGGCGATGAAATGGATCCGTGAGCACCGCGCTAAAATCACCGTTGTCAAGCTCGGCGGCAGCCTCATGGAAGATACGAACGCCATGATGCACCTCCTGACCGATCTGGTCTTCATGGAAACCGTCGGAATGAAGCCGGTCGTCGTCCACGGGGGCGGCGCGGCGATCAGTCAGGCAATGACAAAGGCGGGAATCTCCCCCAAGTTCGTTCAGGGACGTCGTTACACCGACGACGCGACGCTTGGAATCGTACGCGAGGCGCTCGCGAAACAAATCTCCGGTCAGCTCGTCGAGCAGCTCAAGTTCTACGGAGGCAACGCCGCGGCGCTTTCCGAACCTTACGGAACAAACGTCCTGTATGGCAAAAAGGCGACCGTCAAAGACGAATCCGGCGCGGAAGTCGATCTCGGTTGGGTCGGCGAAGTCACAAAAGTCGACGTCGATATGATTAATCGGTACTGCGATCAGGGAATCATTCCAATCATTCCGTCGTACACGATCCTTGAGGGAACCACGAATCAGGGTCTGAACGTCAACGCCGACGTGGCCGCGACTGAGGTCGCCAAGGAGCTACACGCGCATAAGCTCGTCTTCGTAAGCGAGGTCAACGGCGTGCGCACCGACCCCAACGATCCCAACTCCATGATCGACTCCCTTACCGCCGACGAGGCGCGAAAACTTCTCGCGTCCGGCGCGATCGTCGGAGGCATGATCCCCAAGATCCAGTCCTGCCTCAAAACGATCGAGGACGGCGTGGAAAAAATTCACATCATCAACGGACGTCTTCGACATGCGATCCTGCTCGAAATCTTCACGAGTCAGGGCGTTGGCACCGAAATCGTCGATAAACGCAAAACCGTCTGAAAACCGCGTCTCTTCCCGCGTTTCAACGATTATACAAGCTCCGTTTTCACGGAACGTTTTTATTCTTTCAGGAACATAATACCATGGCCAGAAGCTCGCAAGAGATCATCGCCCTTTTTGACAAGTACGTCATCCCGAATTACACCCGGTACCCCGTCGCTCTGACTCACGGCGAAGGCCCCTTCGTCTATGACGCCGAAGGCAACCGTTACATCGACTTCTTTCCCGGATGGGGCTGCAATATGTTCGGTCACAGCCCTAAACCGGTCGTTAAGGCGCTCGAGGGGCAGGTTGAACGTCTCCTCCACGTTCCAAACAGCTGGTACATGGAAGAACAGGGAGTCTGGGCGGAGTTGCTCTCCGAACGAAGCTTCGGAGGCAAAGCGTTCTTCTGCAACTCCGGCGCCGAGGCCAACGAAGCCGCGATCAAACTGGCGCGACTCCATACCCCCAAGGGCAAGTACAAGATCATCACGTTCTACAATTCTTTCCATGGTCGAACCATGGCGACCGTCACGGCGACCGCTCAGGAAAAGTATCACCAGGGACTTGAGCCGTTGCTTCCGGGCTTCACATACTGTAAGTTCGGCGATCTTGCCGGCGTTGAGGCGGCTATCGACGACGAAACCGCCGCGATCATGGTCGAGCCAATTCAGGGCGAAGGCGGCGTCAACATGCCTCCCGACGGCTTCCTTCAGGGCTTGCGCGATCTGTGCGACAAACACGGGTTGCTCTTGATCTTCGACGAAGTTCAGACGGGTTGCGGACGTACCGGACGCTGGTTCGCTTATCAGTATTTCGGCGTCACGCCCGACGTTATGACGCTTGCGAAAACAATCTGCAGCGGCGTTGCCGCAGGCGCGATGCTCTGCAAACAGGAGCTTGCCCCGAGTCTCCGGCGCGGTATGCACGCTTCGACGTTCGGCGGCAACCCTGTCGCCGCGAGCGCAGGAATCGCCACGATCAAAATGGTCGAGGAATTCGGCTACCTTGACATGGCGACGAAGATGGGCGAGCACATTAAAGCGCGAATGAACGAATGGAAAAAGCGCATGGATATCATCGCCGACGTCCGCGGCGTCGCCGGGATGATAGGGCTTGAGCTCAAAATCGACGGAGCCTGCTTCGTTCAAAGCTGTATGGAAAACAAAGTTCTCATAAACTGCACTCACGGCAAGGTCATCCGCCTTCTGCCTGCGGTTAACACGCCTCTCGACGTCCTTGACGAAGGTCTCGACGTCCTCGAAGCCGCCTTAAAGAAGGGAGCATGAACGATATGAAACCACTGCGTCACATTCTCACTCTCTCCGACCTCGAAGTTGAAGAACTCAAGTCCATTCTCAAGACGGCCTCAAAACTCAAGGCCGACTACAAGCAGGGCAAGCACGAAAAGCTTCTCGACGGCAAAGTTCTCGGAATGATTTTCGAAAAAATGTCGTTGCGCACTCGCGTCAGTTTCGAAGCGGGAATCTTCCAGCTCGGCGGAACCGCGATGCTGCTTGAGGACAAGCACATTGGGTTGGGCTCGCGTGAATCCGTCAAGGACGTGTCTCGCGTCCTGAGCTCGATGGTCGACTGCGTCGTCTTCCGTGCAAAACGTCACGAAGTCGTCGAAGAATTCGCTTCCTATTCCTCCGTCCCCGTGATTAACGCGCTTACCGATAAATCTCACCCGTGTCAGGCGCTCGCCGACGTCCTCACGATCAAAGAGGAATTCGGTTCGCTGGAAAACATTAAGATCGCGTGGATCGGCGATTCCAACAACGTCTCCGCGAGTCTCGTCGAGATCGCCGCGATGCTGGGGCTCCACATCGTGATCTCTTCTCCCGAAGGATACCGTTTCTCTCAGGAAGAAATCGCGACGCTCACGCAACAACGCCAGCCGGGGTTTGAACTCGAATTCATCGACAATCCGAAGGACGCCGTGTCCGACGCTCACGTCGTCTACACCGACGTATGGGTCAGCATGGGAGAGGAAGCTGAAAAGCAGGAACGCCTCGAAAGGTTCGCTTCCTATCAGGTTAACGCCGAACTCATGAAGAACGCTCGTAAAGACGCTATCTTCCTGCACTGTTTGCCCGCGCGTCGCGGACTCGAGGTTACCGACGACGTTATTGATTCCCCGCAAAGCCGCGTCGTCGCGGAAGCCGAAAACAGAATGCACGCCCAAAAGGGGCTGCTCGTCTGGCTTCTTCAGGACTGAATCGCATGGAACTCGACGGGTCGCGCCGCGCGCAACAAAGCGATCCGCCGGCGTTCCACGCCCAACTTTAAGCTATTTCCCCCCTGCCGCAGGGCTTTTGTTACCTTCATTGTCGTAGAGGCGTTTCATGTTTATCTCTCTGGACTGGATTTCCGACTTCGTCGATATCTCCGACCTTGATCCGAAGCTCGTCGCCGACCGGCTGACGATGGCGACCGCCGAGGTCGAAGGGATTTCAACCGTTACGCGATTAGTCGACGGAGTTCTCGTCGGCGAGATCGTCTCCGCCACCCCCTTCCAGACCCCTGAAGGCAAGACGCGCAATCTCTGCAGAGTCAACTGCGGCGACAAAACCTACCAGACCGTCTGCGGCGCGCCAAACGCTCGCGTCGGCCTCAAGGCGCCCTTTGCGCCCGCGGGCGTAACGCTCGGCGAAAAGAAAATTGAAGCGGCGGAAGTCTACGGGTACAAGAGCGAGGGCGTCCTCTGCAGCGCCGCCGAACTCGGAATGAGCGAATGGCATGAGATTCTCTTCGAATGTCCCGACGCCACGCCGATCGGCGCCAAATTCTCCGATCTGGTTCCCGCGACCGACACGCTCGTCGAGATCGACAACAAGAGCCTCACGCATCGTCCCGATCTCTGGGGGCATTACGGATTCGCGCGCGAGCTCGCCGCTGTTTTTCACCGTGAGCTCAAGCCGCTGCCGCGTCATAACGTCGATCAGTACGACAACCTGCCGGCGGTTCCCGTCGCGATCGAAGATGAAAATTGCGTCTGCTATTCCGGGATCGTCTTCAGCGTCAAAGCGGGCAGCGTGCATACGCCGTCTCCGATCAAGATGCAGCGCAGATTGCACGCGCTCGGACAACGCACTTACAATCTTCTGGTCGACCTGACGAATTACGTCAGTCTTGAGCTCGGTCAGCCGTCGCACGCTTTCGACGCGGATCTTGTCTCCAATATTCGCGTTGCCGCGATGGGCAAAGAAGGAACCTTCACGACGCTCGACGGCGTCGAACGCAAAATGGCGCCTGAAGACATGATGATCTGCGACGGCGATAAGCCAATCGCGATCGCCGGCGTCATGGGCGGACTGGAAACGGAAATTACGGATAGTTCGACGCGCGTTATGCTCGAATCCGCGAATTTCAACGCCGCTCGTATTCGCCGCACCTCGCAACGTCTCGACCTGCGCACCGACGCCTCTCAACGTTACGAAAAAACGCAACCGCCCGCAAACTGCAAGGTTGGCGTCGAACGTATTCTTAACCTCGTTGAAGAATCAGGGGTCGAATTCAAAGTCGAGTCCCGCTATTCTCTCGCGGGCGATCTCCACGACAAGGTTCGTTATATCGAGCTCCCTCCCGGGCGCATGAACGCGCTCGTCGGCGTCGATTTCCCGCCTGAGAAGACGCTCGAGATCCTGCGTTCGATCCAGTTCGAAGCGGACTTCCTTCCCGACGGAACCCTCCGCGTCGGGGTTCCGCCGTTCCGAAGTGAAAAGGATATCTCAATTCAGGAAGATATCGTCGAAGAGGTTACGCGAATCTTCGGCTTCGACAATATTCAGCCAGTTCTGCCGATCGCTCCGTTGCGTCCGCTTCACGTCGACGAATACATTCGCCTCGAGCACCGCGCGCGACGGCTCCTCGCCTCGGCTTACGGATTCCTGGAAGTCCATAATTACGGTTGGACGAACGACCAGTGGACCAAAAAAAACGGCTATGAACCGGGCGAAACGCTCCAACTCCTCAATCCAGTCGCTCCTTACGAGTCGCAGTTGCGCAAGACGCTCGTCCCGAATCTGCTCGCGCTCGTGCCGAAGAACCGGCCCTTTAAGGATTCGTTCCGCGTCTTTGAACTCGGACACGTTTACTTCCTCAAGGGAGCCGTCGACGACCAGCGCAAACCGGTTGACAGCGCGGAAAAGTGCGATGAAAAGCGACGTCTCGCAGGCGTGAGCTTCATACAGTCCGGCGTCTCTCTCGACGACCACTATCTCGAAATCAAGGCCGCGATTGAAGAGCTTGGAGAGTTGCTCCTTCAGGACGGCTCCGGTTTCACGTTTAGTCCTACGAAAGAGAACGTCTCTCCGTGGCAGAAGATCGATTACTCGGCGGAAATCTTCGTCGGTCAGACCAAGGTCGGAGCCCTCGGCGTTCTCGACAAGGAAACGCTCGCGAAGGTTTCTCCCGAAGGAGGTCAGGTCGTCTGGTTCGAGCTCGAACTCGACAGCTTCGAAGGCTCTCTCTATCCCAAAACGACCTTCCAGGCTCCTCCGAAATTCCCGGGGTCCTGGCAGGACTTCTCTCTCGTCTGGCCGATTGAATCCGGGTACGAGGTCCTCGCGAAAAAGCTCGACGAATTTAATCACCCGCTCCTTCTCAAGCGCGATTTTGTCGCCTTCTATAAGGGCAAGGGGCTCGAAAAAGGCTTCGCGAGCTACTCCTTCCGTTATGAAATCGGCGCCGCAGACCACACCCTCTCCGGCGGTGAAATCGACGATTTCCACCAGCAGTTCCTCGATTTCGTTAAAGCGAATAAAATCGCGCTTCGCTAATCGTTGAATCTGTCGCTCTGACGGATATAATTTACGGACGCAGACGTTCACAATAGAGCGTTTGCGTTTTTTTATGGCCCGTTCCTTCTTTGTAGCGAATATCTCCGCTAAACGTTCCAAACGTCAACTGTTGATAAAAAAAACACGTTGGCGTTCGGCTTTTGCTTAACTTCAGACACGCCGCAAAAGAAATAATAGACAAGGGGCGTTGCGTCTTCGCGCGAACGTCAATGGTTCGTCAGAGACGTCCCGCCCTGACCAAAATCGCCTTAAAGACAGGGAAAAACGCTATGTCGCAGAATAAAATGATTGTTAAGAGGCTTTGTCTGGCGTCAGCCGGAATTGCTTCTGTCGCGCTCGGTTCCGTCATGTGGTTTGTCGCCGACGCCGGAGTCGTCGTCGGACAGACCCCCGCGCCTCAGGACGTTCCCGCGCTTCCGACTCCCGTCGATCCTTCTCCCGTCCCCGGGGCTCCGGCGGAGGTCCAGTTCGGCGCGGCTCCTCAGTATACGCCGCAAGCGCCTGCCGTCGACAGCGTGCCGGCGTTGCGCGCAAGAATCGCTCAGCTTCAGGCGACGCTCCAAAAGACGCCTGTTTCGGCGCAAGAACAGGTCGCCCAGCAGAAAACGATTTCGGAGATCTCCAGCCTTCAGGCGCAGATCCAGCAGTTGGAGACGAGCGCCGGTCAGTACTCCGCATACCGTCAGGCGCGCGACGCTCAGGCGCGACAATCTGGCGCCGTCGATCCCGCTGGTCAGGGCGCTGGAACCGCCGGCGATCTCTATGCGCCTTCGTCGCGTCAGGGCCTTCTTGACGCGTCCGGTCTCAATAGCGCCAATCTGGGAAATCGCATTGGCGCCGGCG
>CACYBR010000219.1 GCA_902772705.1 uncultured Planctomycetota bacterium | reverse complement strand
TCCTATGAACTTTCTCATACGAAACATACGGGGGGCGTTTGCCCTCTGCGCAGGAAAAGGGCGTTATCAAAACGCGCGTTCTAATCTGCGCTTGGGGTTGCCAGAAGAAAGAACAGGGATCATTGTTGAACCGAGTCGAATCTGGCGCCTTGTTCAAATCGAAAAATTAAGTACGATGAATCCCGTGGGTCAGGGAATTCATTCGCCCTCAAAAGTATCCAGAGTTATGAATAAGTCTGCTAGATTCGCGACACAATGGAACTCCAGCAGTTTTCGCGACGGAGTTCCACAGCTCGCCATGCGGACGTTTTCAGAAGACCTTGAGGGTCGGCGTTTGAACCGTTCTTCAAAGAAACGCGTTCTCAGTTCGACGTCAAAGGGAGGAAAAGTGTCACGTTTATCGTTTCTGAGTAAGGGAGCGCTCGCCGGCGTTCTCGTCCTATGTAGTAGCGCTGTCAGTTTCGCCCAGCTTGGCAGGGATTCCGGAGTTCCGGTACGTCAGGCGGTCGTTGCCGCCCCAGCGTCTGAAGCCGTTCCGGTTACCAGAAAAAAGTATATCGGCAACGTTGAAGCCATCGAACAAGTCGACTCAGTCGCGCGCGTTTCAGGAACGCTCTCCGTTGCGCCCGGGTTTGAAGAAGGTTCTCACGTCTCAAAAGGACAGCTCCTTTTCACCATTGACGACACTCCCTATAAGGCGCAGGTTGACGCTTGCAAAGCGGCTATTCAGGAAACGGAGGCGCGGATCGCCTATGCGCAAAGCAACTTCAATCGTCTGAATTCCCTTTTTGAAAAAAACGCCGGTTCTCAAGATGATAAAGAAAGCGCCGAAGCGAATCTCAGAAGCCTCAACGCGCTGCTTGCTTCCGCTCAGGCGAAATTGACGCTGGCGGAAGAAGACCTTAAATATACAAAAATTTATTCTGAAATTGACGGTCGAGCCGGTCGTCGTACGTACTCTTCGGGCAACTACGTTACCCCGCAAAGCCAATCGTTGCTTCGCGTCGTTCAGATGGATCCAATCTATGTACGTTTTACGATGAGCGAACGAGATTTCCTCAATATGTTTGGGAATCTCAAAAGTTTGAAAGAATCCTCTTCTATTGAGCTGACGCTTTCGAACGGCACGACTTACTCCCACAAAGGCGAGGTCTGTTTTATCGACAACTCTGTCAAGTCCACGACGGATACGATCAAAATCTGGGCTAAATTCAGTAATCCAGAAGAAATTCTCAATCCTGGAGGGGTTGTCACCGTTAACCTTGCCAAAACCGCAGAGAAGCCAACAGCGTCTGTTCTTCCGTCCGCAGTCATGTTCGACGGTAAAACAAACTACGTCTATGTCCTCGTCGACTCCATTGACGATGAAACCCTCTTCAATGAAATTTCCGCAGACCCGCGTTTCGCTAACGCGCTTGAGGCCGTTACAAAAGGTGAAAAGAGTAAGGAAGAGTTTCTCAAAGAATTCAAGCAACAGCGGTACGAATACGTGGATCCGAAGGACAAATCTGAGGTCAGGGATCTCGACAACGGCAAGGTCAACGAAAAGTATCTTTTGACGCTCCGTCGCAACGTCGAACTCGGTCCTTCCGATGGATCGATCGACACCATTCTCAAGGGAATCAAGCCGGGTGAAATCGTCATGATGGACGGCGTCAACAAGGCCCGACCCTTTGATCTCGTCAGGCCTGTCTACCGTGACGCCGCTAAAGCTTCTGAACCGCAACAAAAAGTTAACGCGTCCGAAAAACAGGCTGTCCGGAGCGCTAATAATAAGGTTTCCGCGCCCGCCTCCGCAAAACGCGCCGACGCTAAGAAACCTAACCTTGCGCGCGTCTCTTTCCAAAACGAAGGAGTTAACGCATGATCTCTGATGTTTTTATTCGAAGACCTAAGCTCGCAATGGTTGTGAGTCTCGTGATGGTCCTCGCTGGAATTATCACGATTCCCAACTTGCCTGTCGCTGAATATCCTGAAGTCGCGCCTCCTGAAGTACGCATCAGCACGGTCTATCCGGGAGCCAGTGGTCAAGTCATCGCCGACACCATCGCGGCCCCTATCGAAGAACAGTTAAACGGGCTTGAGCACCTTCTCTACTATTCTTCCAGTAGCGACAACAGCGGATCTTACTCCTGTACTGTCACCTTCGAATTCGGTTGCGACACGGACATCGCCCAAGTTAATGTTCAAAACGCCGTTAAGAGAGCTGAAGCGCGTCTTCCCGCCGAAGTTAAGGTTCAGGGCGTTCAGATTCAGAAACGTTCCAGCGACATCCTCTGCATGATCGCGTTCTTTACTGATGAAAAAAAGAGCGGCATGTCCACGAGCGACTTGAACAACTATCTTCGCGTCAATGTGAAGGATGAAATTGGTCGTGTGGATGGAGTTAGCACGTGCGATCTCATGGGAGGTTCCGTCTACAGCATGCGCGTCTGGCTCAATCCAATGCGCATGTCCGCAATGGGAATCTCCGCCTCGGATATCCGAACGGCAATCTCGAGCCAGAACATACAGGCTGCCGCCGGCTCCGTTGGAACCGAAGGCAGCAACCAGTACATGCAGTACAAGATCAACGTCGTTGGGCGATTGACCACGGCGGAGCAGTTTGAAAACATCGTCGTCCGCACCGACGCCGAAGGCGATATCACGAAGCTTGGCGACGTCGCTCGCGTTGAACTGGGCGCCGAATCCTATGCGGCCCATGCTATGTCAGACGGAGCTGAGTGCGCAGGTCTGGGCGTCAACCGCACGACGGAAGCAAACGCTCTTGATACCATCAACGCCGTCAAAAAAGAGCTTAAAGAACTCGAAAAACGTTTCCCCGATGGAATCACCTATAAAATCGCTTACGACCCGACAATCTTCATTAACCTGACGCTCAAAGAAACGATTGAGACGCTCGTTGTCGCGTTGTTGCTTGTCGTCGCCGTGACGTATCTCTTCCTTCAGAACTGGCGCGCAACCCTCATTCCCGCAATTGCGATTCCAGTCTCGCTTCTGGGTACGTTCCCCTTCTTCCTTATTTTCGATTACAGCATTAACCTGTTGACGATGTTCGGTTTAATTCTGGTCATCGGCTCCCTTGTCGACGACGCGATCGTGGTCGTTGAAAGCGTTATGTCAAACATCGAAAAAGGAATGAGTCCCGTCGACGCGACCAAAACGAGTATGCGACAGATTACGGGAGCTGTTATCGCAACGACCCTTGTAACCGTCGCGATCTACGTTCCAATCTGCTTCTACGGAGGAATGGTTGGCGAGATTTACAAGCAGTTCGGCGTAACGATGTGTATCGCGCTCTGCCTTTCGACAGTTAACGCGTTATCCCTGAGTCCTGCGCTTTGCGCGATGATTCTCAAACCGGCTAAAAAGAAAGGGATCGACTGGTTCGGATGGTTTAACAAGCCGTTCAATCTGTCACGTAAGCTCTATCTTTCGGTCTCCAGAAGACTCGTCCGCAACATGATTGCGACGCTTATTCTCTTCGCCATAATCATGGTCGCCAACTATGGGCTTTACAGCTTCCTGCCTTCTTCCTTCATTCCGGACGAAGACAAGGGCGCCCTTATGTGCTCCTTCGAGCTCCCCCCGGGCGCGACGCTTGCTCGTACCGACAAGGTTCTTGAAAACTTCTACGAAAACGTTCGCGACCAGGTCAACGGCTTAGACACGCTTATGCTGGTAAGTGGATTTAGTTTCACCGGCGGTGGAATGGGCGAAAATGTTGGTATGGCGATCGTTAAACTGAAGGATTGGAGCGAACGCACCTCGTCGGATCTCCAGATAACGGCGATCCAGCAAAATATCCAGAAGGTCGCAAACGACATTCCTGAAGCCAAAATTCAGGTTATGCAACCTCCCGCCATGATGGGGCTTGGAATGGGAGTCGGCTTCGTTTTGAGTTCTAACACGGCAACGCCGCAGGAACTTGCCGAACAGGTCACGAACTTCACGGACAAGCTTATGCAGGTGAAAGGCACGCTTTTCGCGAACTCGCCATACAACGCCAGCACGCCTCAGCTTGAACTGGAAATCGACCGAGATAAAGCGGAACTCATGGGCGTTCCGATTAATACGATCTTTACGACCCTTCAAAACAAGCTCGCGTCCTATTACGTCAACGACTTTAACCTTATGGGCTTCGTTTTCAAGGTTCAGGTTCAGGCGGAAAGTTCCGACCGTAATTCTATCGGAGATATTTCTGATATAAATATTCCGAACCGATACGGGGAAATGGTGCCGTTCAGCTCGGTGGCTTCAGTGAAACGCGTTGTTGGTCCTCAGATCATTACTCGTTTCAATCAGTGGTCGTCTGCCAACGTTACCGCCTTTGCTATCGGAATCAGTTCCGGCGATTACATCAAAGAAATCGAGAGGATTGTCGATGAAGACCTGCCCCAAAACTACAAGCTCGAGTGGACGGGCATGGCTTATCAACAGAAGAAGAACGCCAGCAACATCACGTATTTGCTCGCGCTCTCGGTTATTTTCGCGTATCTCTTCCTGGTTGCTCAGTATGAAAGCTGGACGACGCCAATTCCCGTTATCATGACGGTCTTCATTGCAACGCTCGGAGCGATGCTCGGACTCTTCCTCGGTCTGATGAGGGGACTACAGACCTCTATGAGTATTTACGCTCAGTTGGGGCTGATCATGCTTATTGGTCTGGCCAGTAAGAACGCGATTCTTATGGTGGAATATTCGAAGGTCGAACGCGAAAAAGGCGTTCCCATCAAAGAAGCGGCGATGCTTGGCGCCGATCAGCGATATCGCGCGGTTCTCATGACCGCGATCTCGTTCCTGTTCGGCGTGTTTCCGCTGGTCGTCTCCACGGGCGCCGGCGCAGGAAGCCGACGCGCGATCGGTATCACCACCTTCTCCGGCATGCTTGCCGCGACTCTTGTTGGAATCGTCTTCATTCCTTCGCTCTACTCCGCAATTGAACGCATTCGCGAAGGCTTCGCAAAGATGCGTGGGAAGAAACTTCCTGAAATGATCGCGGAAGAAGAGCGTAACGCGCAGCTCAAAGCCGGCGGTGGTGAGAAAAAAAGCGGCCAAGAAAACGCTCAAGAGTAGTCGACTCTTCTGAGTCTATCGTTCAACATAAAGACGCCGCAGGGTAGATTTTCCGCCTTGCGGCGTTTATTCTTTTGTATCCCGTCGATAATTCCGGAGATCCTCTCGCAGATATTTCACACTCCTTTTTTTTCCAAAGTCGTCGCCTCGGTATCCTCTAACGGCAGAAAAATAGTTGAAAAAGCCTTTATAATATCGCATCGTGGGTTCTCCTTCTTCAGGCATAATCACCACCGCAACGTCATATCGGTCCTTATAGTCGACATATCCGCGTTCACGCATGAACGTCCGTCCGGCCAGCGCCAGTTTCTTCTTCCTTCTGGCGTCGATCGCAAAGTTTTCTGGTCGAAAGTCAGGTCCGTCATACCGTCTCGTTTTGACCTCGACAAAAACAATCTCTTTGGTCCTCTCGTCCAAAAAGACAACGTCAATCTCACAATAGTAATTCTCGACGTTGCAAGCCAGCGCACGATTTCCCGGAGTCTTAATAATTCGTTCAAAAACAAATCGTTCCCCTGCTCTTCCCAAAACGTCTTTTGCAAGTGTCGTCGGCTTAAGATTTTCGCAATAATCCTCAAAGCGCTCGCCCTGAGGAACCGGATACCCCCAATGCTTACGCCAAAACCGAGGCGCTCTGGATTTTAACCACAATAATAGTCCCGTGTGGAACCGGTCGAAAAAACCGTTCCGATCTGGAATCTCGCTTCCATCATTGAGTGGATTCCTTTGCTCCCTCTTTATGGATTTCTTGTCGTCTGACTTTTTGTTTCTCATAACTTCAAGCTGAGTGCAGAATTGCCTTTCTATCGTTCAGGAAACGCCGTCAAGCCAATAATGTAGTTCATTGATTCAAAGCGATTTCAGATTGAAACAAGAGTACAAACAGATCGAAACTCCCCGCCTTATTGTACACGCCTCTGGAGTCGACACAAACTTCTCAAACACGATTATTCTGGAGAAAGTCTAAAGATGCGACCATTGATTAGCCCCTCGGCGCTTCACGTCAGAAATAAGGCGATTCTCCCTGGCAATAGAGAATCGCCCTGAATGTTTCCAACGCCTTAACGATCACGACAAATTATGGCGTTCAAGCCTCAAAAAATTCCTTTTCAAAGAAATCGGCGAACGCCTCGTCAATAATCGAGTTTGAGCCGTTCGACGGTGAAAAAGTCTTTTCATGGTAATTGGGAAGCGTCGCGCCGGAACTGGAGACGCCATAGACTCGAAATCCGTACGATTTGCCAACGTACAAGCCATTCACGGTAGCAGAGGTCGTCGTCAGACCGGTCTTATAATTCGACCACGTCGCGCCGTCGTTCTTCGAAATCTGCAATTTATAGGTTGAAGCTCCCGAGATTGCGCCCCATTCCAGCGTCGCCTGACGCGTCGTCGCGTCGTAGCTTGTTACCCTGATGGACGAATAGCTCGTAAAGACAAGCGTCGAGGAACTGCCCTCAGAATTGCCCTCGCCTGTCGCCACAACCTTAATATCGTAATCCGTCGACGTCGGCGTATACGTCAGCTTACCTCGTGCGGACGTGATCTCGACCTCCCCGTTCGGCGTAACGTTATACCATCGGATCGTCGACGACGCGTTTGACGCGGCTGTCTGCGTCACTGTAATCGGCGCTCCCTTGCGGTAAGTTACGTCTGAACTAGTCGCCGCGATCGGGGCAAAGGTTCGTTCTGGAACGTCGTCAAGAGTCGCTCCAGAGCTGGAGACTCCGTATACGCGGAAATCATACGATCTGCCAGCATAGAGTCCGTTTACGACGACAGACGGCGTCGTCAAACCTGTTTTATAATTCGACCACGTCACGCCGCCGTCCTTCGAAAGTTGAAGTCGGTATGTCGTCGCCCCAGAGATAGCGTCCCATTTCAGCGTCGCCTGACGCGTCGTCGAATCATAGCTCGCAATCGAAACCGTCGACCTGGCCGTAAAAATAAGAGTTGATGAACAACCTGCGGAATCGGCGACGCCCGTCGCAACCACCTTAACTGGATACGTCGAATCACTCGGAACGTACGTCAGTTTATCGCGTGCGAACGTAATTTCAACATCCCCGTTCGGCGTAACGTTATACCATCGGATCGTCGACGACGCGTTTGACTCGCCCAACAGTGTCGCCGTTATCGGGGAACCGACGTTGTACGTTTTCTCTGACGCGTTTAGCGCTATCGGAGCGAAGGTTCGCTCGGAAACGTCCGCGAGCGTCGCTCCCGAACTCGACACGCCATAAACGCGGAATCGGTACGATTTACCAGCATAAATTCCGTTCACTGTCGCCGACGTCGACGTCAAACCGGTCTTATAATTGGTCCACGTCTCGCCGCCGTTTTTCGAAATCTGAAGTCTATATGTCGACGCGTCGGAAACCGCGTCCCATTCCAGTTTCGCCTGACGCGACGCTGAATCATAATTCGTAACCGTAATCGCAGACGCGGTTGAAAATACGAGCGTCGTTACGCATCCTGCGGACGCGCCCGTTCCCGTCGAAACGACTTTTATACTGTAATTGGCCGTGGTCGGCGTAAACGTCAGCTTATTGCGCGCGCTCGTTATTTCGACGTCCCCGTTCTCCTTTACATAGAACCACTGGAGCGTTGAGGATGCGCTCGACGCGCCAGCGCTCGTGACTTTGATCGCCGTCCCCACGCTGTAGGTATCGCCGGCGCTGGTTAGAGAAATTGGCGCGAAGGAACGCTCGGCGACTCCTTCGACCGTCGCTCCTGAGCTCGAAACGCCATATACGCGAAATTCGTAGGTTTTACCTGCGTAGAGACCGTTCACCGTCGTCGACGGCGCCGTCAGCCCCGTCTTGTAATTCGTCCAGGTCTCGCCTCCGTTTTTCGAAAGCTGGAGCTTATACGTCGACGCGCCGGGAATCTTATCCCACTCCAGCGTCGCCTGACGCGTCGTCGGATCATAACTCGTCACCGTGACAACCGCGGCGTTCGTAAAAACAAGCGACGCCACGCTTCCAGAAGAAACGCCTGTTCCCGTTACGACAACCTTAATATCGTAATCCGACGAAGTCGGCGTGTACGACAGTTTGCTACGCGCTGACGTTATCTCAACGTCGCCTTCCTCGGTCACATAGTACCACCGCGTATACGTGCTCGCGTCCGCCGCAGCCGTGCGCGTAACATTGATCTTCGTCCCCACCGTGTAAGTCTCAGACGACGAAGAAAGAGCGACCGGAGCAAACGTTCGTTCTGCGTACGACGTCGCTATCACTGAACCTGCGCTATCAAGACCAAAAATGCGGAATCGGTACGATTTGCCCGCATAAAGTCCGTTCGTCTCAACGGTCGTCGTCTTGAGGCCCGTCTTGTAGTTGACCCACGTTTCTCCGTCGTCTTTCGACAACTTGACAGTATACGAAGACGCGCCCGGGATTTCGGTCCAGTCCAGCGTCGCCTTGCGTGTCGAAGGATCGTAGCTCGATACCGTGACGGTTTTACATTGCGATGGTTTTGTAAAGGTAAGGGAAGAATAACAACCTTCAGACTCGCCCAAACCCGCGACAACAACCTTAATATTGTAAGTTCTGTCGTTCGGCGCGTAGCTAAGCTGATTGCGCGCTGATTTAATCTCCACTTCGCCATTGCCCGTCACGCTATACCATTTCACCGAATAAGAAGCGCTCTCGGCGGCTGTTGTCGTCACACTGACGGGATAGCAGACCATAAATCGCTTGGCCGAAGACGAAATGGAAAACGGAGTGAAGGTTCGCTCCGCATAGTCAGCGAGCGTCGCTCCGCTACTCGAAACGCCGTACACTCGGAAAACATACGATTTGCCCGTATACAAACCGTTCACCTGCGTGGTCGTGTCGCTCAATCCCGTCTTGTAGCTCGTCCACGTCGTCCCGCCGTCTTTTGAGAGCTTGACCGTATAACTCGTCGCAGAGTCTATCTCACGCCATTTGAGAGACGCCTGACGCGTCGCAGGATCATAAGACAAGACGGATACCGTCGGCGTGACGTTGTCAAATTCATACGCGCCAAAATCTACAATTCCGTTAATGATTCGCGTAACGCCGTCGACGTCAACGGTACAGTTGACCGACGTGTTATCGCCGCGATCGATTGCCTGAGAGCCTTCCGCGAGCTTATATGAGTACTCGCCTCCGGCGCCGCCAATCGCGCCGACAAAGAGCGGTTTCGTCGAATTATATAAAACGTTGTTGCTTCCAGAGATTGTTATCTCGCGTGAACCGCCTGTCGTCAGGTTGTAGCTACCCGTGACGGAAAACCCCGTCCCCCCGTAAAGATCGGAAACGCCGTTCCAATAGTTCGATATATTGTTGTAAAAAATATTGTTATACAACGACGTCGCGCTATTGATATAGAGTCCGCCGCCATAGTAGGCGGCAACATTGTCGGCTAATGTCAAATTAATCAGAACGCCTCCGGACTCATAAAGGTAGGCGCCCCCGCCATACGCGGCTGAGTTTCGCGCTATTAGCGTACTCTCAATAAACGCGGAAACCGTACTGTTGCAATAAATGGCGCCGCCAGAATAGTCAGAAGCGTTCTCGACAAACACAGAATTCTTCACCGTAAGATTAGCCCAGTAGGAAGCAACGGCGCCTCCGGAATCTTCACTTTCATTTCCTGTGAAAGACGAGCGGTCGATATTAATGTCGCCATAGGTTCGAATCGCGCCGCCTGACTTGTTGGTCGTATTGTCTTCAAAGGTACAATCAAAGACGTTAATGAGCGTATTTGGCTCTCCGCCTAACGCGCCGCCGCCGGAAAACGGACACGATTCGTTCAGGAGTTTATTACTCCTAAAGGCGCAGGATTCCGCCAGAAGCGTCCCACTTCGCATATGAATCGCTCCGCCGCGAATGGTCCAGGAACCTGGCGTCTGAGAGTGGTTTTTGGTAAACGTGCAATCCTGCAATCGTAAGGTTTCGCCGTAAAAAGTAATCGCGGCTCCGTCCCCCTGAACATAGCCGTTCGCGAACTCAATCCCTACGATCGTTAAAGATTTCCCGGAGGAATATGCGGACAGAATTCGATTCTTACCTCCGCCGTCGAGCGTAACGCCGTGAGATAACGCCGACGCGTCTATCGTGAGGGATTTACCGATCGACAACGTCGACCCCACGCTGATCTTCGCGCCGTCAAGAGAAGGACTGAACTCTATCACGTCTCCTTCCCCGGCGCTTTGAATCGCCTTGCGAAGCGACATGGCGCCCGAGGTCGCTGAATCGTCCGTTGTGTTGACTGTCCACACCGTCTGAGCGGTCGACGTCGTCGTCTCGATCGTATACGCGCCAAGACTGCCATAGTTCGTATAAAAAGACGTCCCACCGACCGTTTTGCCCGTTCCTTCAACTTTCATATAGTAGAGTCCAGGACTAAAGTTCGAAACGTCAATTGTCGCGTAAAGCGTATCCGTTGGATTGTATTCGCCCACGACGGTCCCGCTTCCGTTATAAATCGTCGCTTTGACGTCAAGGTTCGTCACGTTCTTGATTCCGCCAACCTTGAGCGCCACGTCTTCTCCGGTAAGACTGAAAGAGAAAAAATCGACGTCAGTGTTACGCTCGATAATTCCACGGCCAATTTCACCGCGCGTAATTGAAAGACGAGTCGCGCTGGCAAGGTTGTCGCCATGATCGTCGGCGCGATATCCTATCCGAGAAGATATTTTCGCAAGATCGTCTTCATGATTCGTGGCGCCGGAGTACTCGCCCTTAGACCACTGGACCAACTCCTGGTATCCCGCGCCGCCCATGATTGGTCCCCAGCCGCTCGCTCCAAAATAGTATTCTTGCGAACCGTTTCCGTCGTGAGAAAGGCTCAGCGCATGCCCGGTTTCGTGGGACGCTGAGTCCGCGACATGCTGATTCGTGCTACAATCCTCCGAAAAAACAAACGCCGGAAGATCATTGGAATAATCGAAAACGTCTTTATACGAAACGCCTGTCGCGGAACCGTCGGTAGTATACCAGTCAGACGCGTGACCGCCGATGCAGACACGAACGCCGTAGGTTTCGTCTCCCGACGCGCTCTTCATCAACATATCCGCCGACGGTTCCGCAGTCGTTACGTTGACGTCAAACGGCAAATAGTCTTCGCTCACGCGAAGCCAAATCTCATAAATGTTGCGCAATTCCTGATTTGAAAAACGCGTTGCGACGCCGTCAACGTCATACGCCGGCGTGATAATCGTTTCTTTATTCCTCGAACTGTTCCAAAGCGTTTTTGTCGTTGTATGTCCCGTAAAATCAAGATAAATCGTATGATTCGAGCCCGGCTTACTATTGAGACTAAAGACGAAGTTTTCAGAAAGGTTCTGAGGATTCTGTCCCTGAGAGATCAACATTTCGTTCATCGTCTCGTCAAGATTTAACCCAATCGCCTCCTCCGGCGCGCTTACGGCGTATTCCGTCTGCTCCTGCGAAATGCAACTTTGCAAAATAAGTCCTGAAGACGCCTCCAACGGATTAACCGAAAGCAGTTCCCTATTCTCCAGCGATTCAAACTTCAGTGTTTTCGCCTTGTTTGAAAGAAAACGTTTCATCAATTACTCCTCGACTAGCTGATAAGTTACTCTTTTCCGAAACAATCCTGCAAAATTCAAAAGTACTCTGAACAACACTGTGGGGCAGACTGCGTTTTTCTCCTTTCAAAAACAACCTTGACTTAAACGCTTGTTTCATCCGAGGTCGGCTCGTTACGAAGTATGACCTAACGCCGAAAAGGAGCCGAAAAAACGTTATAGATTCCCGCCGACCTTCAATGGAACCAGACTGAAGCTCCGTGTTATTTCAGGTTTGGGAACAAGGTCAAATCGCGTTGACAGTAGCGCGACAGTCTTGTTCTTATAGCAAACACCCTCGGCTATTGTACCAAGTTTAACGTGTTCTTCACAGACCCGCGTAAATGTTCGCGCCAAACTTTTCATAATCCCTTCAGGAAGAATATTACGCTCAAAACAAGTCTTCAGACGCTCGACTTGTTTTTCCTCGATCAATGTTTATATTTACGCGCAGGCTTTGCGCCTGAATAATCCGTAGTTCAAATCCAGTTTTAATCGGAGACCTCAATGAGAAGAATCTTCATCACGGCGACGCTCTTCGTTCTGGCCACGCTTCTGTCGGTTATGCCATTCCGTCAATCCGTCGCGGGAGAACGAGTTCTGGTCGTTGGCGACAGCATCACCGGCCATTCCATGAATCTTCCCTATGGATTCACGCACGAAGTTAGGAAAGCGCTTGAAGAAGCAAAGAGCGACGTGGAATTCGTCCCGCTTGGAGGCAGCGGCCAAACAATCTTCAGCTGGCGCAATATCGTTAGGAACTCCTACGAGAACAATCAACGTCTTGACATTGAAGGAATCTTCGTCAAGGAAGAGTTTGATCGCGGCGCCGACACAATCATCGTCCATCTCGGAATGAACGACGCGCTTCAGCCGTCCATCAAATCCGACGAAACAGGCTTCGCTTCCTGGCACGACGAATACGTCTCACTCGTCAACGACCTTCGTAAGCGTGTTCCAAATGTTAAGCGTGTCATTCTCACGCCTCCGACGATGCTTACCGAAAATCCATGCGACTTCAAAAATCTTTTCATGGACCGTTTTACGACCATCATCAAACAGGTCGCAAAGGAAACCAACTGCGAATTCTTTGACCTTCGCGCAGAATTTGAACGCCATTTTCTGAGCGCTCGCCGCCTGAATCCTGATTTCCGCATCACGCTTGACTTTGTCCATCCCAACGAGTTCGGGCATCAGATCATGAGTTGGTCCTTTCTAAAATCGTTGGGACTTGACGATATCGCCGACGCTTACTATCAGAACAAAGTCGCAAAAGAAATCAGCGACTTCAAAACTCCTGGAGTCGCGCTTTTCGTCAACGACGTCCTACTTGAGAATACGCCCGTCAAAGAGGAAGGTTCGCGCGTTGTTCCCGTTGAAATAAAGGGTTTTCTCTCGGGAATCAACGCTGACGACGTCAAAGTGTCCAGCGACGTTCTCAAACTCGTCAATATTGAAAAAGCCGAAGATCAATTCACCGCGCGCCTTGAAGGCCCGACCAGCGCGCTACCTGCCTTCGTGTCGGTGGAAGCCGGCGATGTTACGCGTTCCGTTCTTGTCAACGCCCCTTATTTCGTCGCAACTGGCTATCCGTTTGAATCCTATCCCAAGCCGGAGGAGTTCCCTCGCGAAAAAGCGATCTCGGACGTCGATCTGGCAACCCTCGAGGGCGCAGATCCGCTTGACAAGGAATTTAAGAGTCCCGTTAAGGAAAACGCCCCGCTCCAATGGTATTGCTACTATCCAAGTCTGGATAAGACAGGGGCGACCAACCCCTGCGCCGTCGATATCGCCGCTCTGCCGCCTGCAAACGCGTTTGACGCGTGCTACGTCGTTCGCTATGTCGTAAGTCCCAAGGTTCAGAGCGCAACGCTCAAACTCAACTCTGAAGGTTTCAGCACGACCGCGATCGAAAAAATCTACCTCAACGGCAAAGAAATCTATTTCGACTGTCTCTCACCTCGTCATATCAAGGCAAAAGATCAGGTTGAGGTCGAACTCAAGGAAGGCGTAAATATCCTCGTTTCACGCGTCGATCATACCTACTGGCAATGGGCGACGTCCTTCTCCTTCGAAAACGCGGAAGGCCTTTCCTTCTGATCAGCTTGAAGCTCTTTAAAAAACACAAACGGGTTGAATTACCAGAAGGCGATTCAACCCGTTTTTCAATTTTAAGGCGGTTATGAACAGTTTATTTGCCTATCGTTAAGACGACGTCGTCCAGAGACTCAGCCTTAATTGTAACGCGAACGTCCTCGTCCTTCTCTTTCCATTCTGGAGACGAACGCAATACTAACGTCGCAGAGCCGTAGAATAGCGAATGTGTAAGATCCGCAAAGGAATCCAGATCTATCGGATTGCCATTCCCCAGGCCTGCGACGCTTGCAGGACCTTCTACCTCAACGCTGAAACGCGTCGTCGCGTTTGGACAAACGGTTCCCTTATCGTCAATGGCGTTGATTTCGACGTATAGCAAGTCGTCCTCGTTCTCAAAGGTCTTCTTCTCGGGAGTCGCCTTCAAAGCGGCAACCTCGCCGGCCGTCTTGACGACTGAACGCCCTATCTCCCTTCCGTCCTTATATGAAACCGCTTCCAAAACCCCCGCCTCATACGGAACGTTCTCCCAACGAAGACGGAATTTATCAACTATCCAGTAGTAATCTGGAAGATCAAAATCCGCTCCCTCGGGCTTTTCCAGCGTCCGTGTCAAATCCTTATGCTTCATCCCGAGAGATTTTCCATTCAGGAACAGTTCCGCAGAGTCGCCGCTCGTGTAAACATAGACGGGAACGTTCTGGACAGAACGGGAATCCCAGGTCCAATGCGGCAAGATGTGCGTCGTAACGTCCTTTTGGTTCCAATGGCTACGGTAAAGCCAGAACCGATCTTTGGGAACCCCGCAGAGATCGACAATCCCAAAGTAACTGACCTTTGCGGTACGTTCAAAAGGAGCCGGTTCGCCGATGTAATCGAATCCCGTCCACACAAACTCGCCGGCAACGTATCTGTCCTCGAGCATCCGCTCAAAGTCAACGTCGGGAATATCGCGGGGACCGTTTGCTGAAATCAAGTCGTAACTGTCAACTTGCAACGCATGATCGTCATATTGATCTTTCTTTTCGGGATGACGAAGGTCGTAATATCCGCGAGTCGAAAACGCGGACGACGACTCTGTATAAACGAGCGGCATACCCGGATAACTCACGCGAGCGTAACGATATTTGCCGCCATAGTTCCATCCGGTGATATCAAGTGGCGCGAGAACCCTGTTCTTCGGGGGAAAGTCGCCAATAGCGTTCTCAACAAAGCACCCCATGCCAACAAGTCGCGTCGCGTCGTATCGTTTAAATTGCTTACGTACCCACTCGACGCGTTGAGCGGCGTCGTGAGTGGGATTGGAACCACCCGCCTGGTTCATTTCAACGTCGGCAATCTCATTTCCAATCGACCATGCGCAAACAGACGGACGATTTCGATCACGACGAGCAAACTGGCGAGCCTGACGTTCCGAGAAAGAATAGAAGTCGTCCCCTTTGCGCAAACCTGCCGTCCCGTCCCACTTGTCGAAGAGCTCGTTCCAAACAATAAAGCCCATTTCGTCGCAAACGTCCATGAACGCGGACGAATTGGGATTATGGCTGGTACGAATCGCGTTGGCGCCCATATCGCGCATGATCGAGAGTTGACGCCTGACCGCCGCCGGATGCGAAACCGCTCCGATAACGCCCTGATCGTGATGCAGGTCGACTCCATGAAGCTGGACACGGCGACCGTTAAGATGGAAACCGTCTTCTACCGTCCATTCGGCTTTACGAATACCAAAACGAGTCGAATAATCGTCAAGTTCTTCGCCTTCCGAGTTCTTAAAACTAACCTCCGCTCGGTAGAGACTGGGCGCGTCGACGTCCCAGAGAACGGCGTCTGGCAAGTCGGCGGTAACTTCGAACGCTGGCAAATCTTCATACTGGACAAACTGGTCCGCCTGTGGGAGCGCAGTATTCTTTTGAGAATTATCTCTAAGATTCAAAACGCGCTCTTCTTCAAAAACCACCTTCCCCAAAGGATCGACGATTTTCACAAGAGCGAAAACGTTGCTCAAATCACGCGAAACCTCCGGAGTCACTGCGATTTTGACGGAAGCGGAACCACTCACGGGGGTTTTCGGCGTCACTTCAGGAGTCGTCACGACGACTGCCCCCTGAGGAAGCCACAGATCCTTAGAACAACGAATAAGTTCAACGCCTCGGTAAACGCCGGCGCCAGGATACCAACGAGAACGATGCTCGCGCGTGTCGCAACGCACCTCGATCCGGTTGTCCTCGCCAACATTCAGGAATGGCGTAACGTCAACCTGAAAGCCAAGATAACAATAATCCCAGCCTCCAGCGTATTTACCGTTGACAATAACTTCAGGAAAAGACGACGCTCCGTCAAAACTCAGGACAAAACGCGTATTAGCTTCACTTGCTTCGACGTGAAGAACGCGACGATAAACCCCAACGCCACGCCAAAACGTCTTGCCAGTCGCTCCGTCAAGAGACGCGTCAAACCCACGTTCGATCGCCCAGTCGTGCGGCAAACGAACGAGTTCTGCCGCTTCCGTCTTTTCTTCAGGAACAGAATCGCCAATTTTAAAGGTTCGAATAGCTTCCGAACGAACGTTCTG
>CACYBR010000218.1 GCA_902772705.1 uncultured Planctomycetota bacterium | reverse complement strand
CGCCGCGTGGACTCGGCGTGAACCCGCGCGGCGTTTAAGACGAATAAACGAACGATTTTTCGACAAATAAAGCCTTGCGCTTATCGACGAGCGTCCCCGCGTCGTTCCGCGCCCACGCGCGACGCGACGGGAACGACGGAGGTTAAGGCCAGATAAGCGTTATGGCGGCGAGAACGGTCAAACTTCAGGAATTTCGAAGCCCTTGCGGCGCTCGCGCGACATGAACGACGCGGCCTGAGCGTCGCCGACGATCTCTTCCTTCTGAGGATCCCAGTTAATTTTACGATTGAGTCTCGCGGCAATTCCACAGAGGTGGCAGCAGTTGACCGCCTGAACGTGCGACCAGACGTCGGAGACCGGCTTGCCGCCCTCGCGGATACAACGAATAAAGTTTTCCTTGTGTCCTTCGAACGGTTTGCCGTTGTAGAGGCCGTTGTAGTCTTCCTGAGTGAAGGTTCCTTCCTTGAGTTCTTCGATGACCTTTCCTTTGCACCGTCCTCGTGAAACGTGCATACGTCCCTTCGTTCCTTCAAAGAGAACGCCGTTGCCGTCTGGCGAGGAACTTACAACGTGCATTTCGGCGCCGTTGGAGAGTTGCAGGACGACGTCGAACTCGTGACTCGTGTTGTAACGGTTGTTGACCGTCGGATATCCGTCCTTGAACGGAACCGGATGCTTGGCGTTTGTTCCGTCGATCGAGAGCGGACCCGTCCCAAACTTATCGAGTCCCATCGCCCAGAAGGCGCTGTCGATGTGGTGAGCGCCCCAGTCGGTGAATTTACCGCCGGAATATTCATACCACCAGCGGAATTCATAATGGCAACGCGTTCGGCCGAAACGGTTGTCTCTGTTGTTCTGACCAAGAAAATCGCCGTCGCCAAGGAAATCGGTGTAAGGAGCCTGACCGAGGTACATGTTCCAGTCGAAGTTCTTGGGGGGATCCATCTTGGGAATGTCCGTGTCGCCCGAGGTCGGGGAACCGTCGATGTGGCAGACGACCTTTTTGATATCGCCGAGCATTCCAGCGCGAACAATCAGCGCGGCGAGAGCGAATTCGTTATACTGGGAGCGTTGCTGCGTGCCGACCTGGAAGGTCTTGCCATACTTTTCGACCGCCTTGCGGATGATCTTACTTTCTTCGATGGTGAGCGTAAGGGGTTTCTGACAGAAAACGTGTTTGCCAGCCTGAAGCGCTTCGACGGCGATCTTAACGTGCCAGTGGTCAGGGGTCACGACAGTCACGACGTCGATATCGTCGCGTTCGAGGACCTTGCGATAGTCCTTATAGGTATCGGGAGCGATCGTCTCGCCCTTTTCATTTTTCTTGCCGATACCAGTTTTGAGCGTTCTGGCAAGTCCATAATCTTCGTCGAGGTCGCAGATAGCGACGATATCGCAGAGATGGTTAAAGCCCTGAGCGTCTCCGCGACCCATGCTGCCTACGCCGATGCAACCCATGCGGAGGCGATCGGAAGGAGCTTGCGCCCAAACCGGTTTCATCGTTTGCGTAAAGGGGAAGACAGTCGCGGCGGCGGCGAACGCGGCAGAGGACTTCAGGAACGTGCGTCTGTTGAGCGAAGTGGGCATTGGATTACCTCGTGTGTGAATGGGGATCGTGTAGGACATGAATCTCGTCAAATTGTTGGGGCGAACCCAACGCAGTGATTATAACGGCGTTGAGAGCCGGGCGTCAATGGACCTCCGGCGACAAAGGCGTCAAAATAGAAAAATCAGGCGCGGATTGGGGGCCGGTTTGAGAACGCGATTGGTCGAAAACGGCATGATCCGACGCTTCAGAGCCTCCGTCTTTTAGGAGCCACGCTTTTTCAATTTGCGACAGATTATGAATTTTAAGTTATTTCCTTTGCCCCTCTCTTGATTAATGCCAGAGAGCGCTTATAATGGCGAAACGACGTCTCGGGATTATTGCGACGGTTCTTATGGAGTTGTCGCGGCATGACTTTAAGAGGCTGAAGGCGCGAGCGAATGATGAGCGCGACGCGCGGTTCCCCTCCAGTAAGGTTCGCACGACGTCTGGTATGCGCAGTTTTGGCGTCAGCGTAACATTGGACGCGGAAGCGTTCGTTTAGGATACAGTATAGGAAATAACCATGTCTTGTGTTTGTGAAATTTGCGGCAAGGGCCAGCTGATTGGCAATCGCGTTGAGACTCGTGGTCGCGCGAAGCATTTGAAGGGCGTTGGTACGAAGGTTACGGGCATTACCCGTCGTTCGTTCAAGCCGAATCTTCAGCGAGTTCGCGTTACGCTCGAAAACGGATCCACGAAGACCATGCGCGTCTGCACCCAGTGCCTGCGTTGCGACGCGGTAACTCGCAGGATCGTTCATAAGCCGTTCGAATTCAAGAATATTTCGAAGTGATTTAACGCTTGAGCGTTCTTCGGAGTCGATCGGTTTGACGATCGACGTTGATTTAAGGGAAGGGGTCTGCGCAGGATTCCTTCCCCAATTTTTTTCTTGACGCGCTGTATTTGAATTTGATTTGTCGCTCTGATATAATCCCGCGCGTATCTTACGCCGACGTTTTTCGACGAATGGCGCTACGTTCCTGAAGAGACGGGAGAGGACGACAATGGAGCTTTCAACACGATTTTTGGGCGTCGTGGTCATGCTTGCGGCGCTTGCAACCCTGAACGTCGAGTCCGTCGAAGCGGCGGGACCGAGTTCCGCTTATGAAGCGCGCAATATGGATTTTTCTAACGCGACCGCGCGCGCGGCCCATTCGGGACAGACGATCTTTGACGGCGATTTTAGCGCTCGCGATTCGTGGAAAGAGGTCAATAATTATAATAACAAGCTTGAATTGGAATTCGGGGCGGGCGAGAACAGTTCGGAGCTTGTGGTTAAACGCGTCAAGCCGGTCGACGAGAACGAGGCGGAAGCGCATGATACAGCGTGGAGCGTTGCGACGGACGTTAGAGCGATCGAGGAACAGGCGCGCGGACGCGAGTTTATCCTTCGCATTGTCGCGCGATCTTCGAAGAGGATCGAAGGGTCTGGAAACGACGGCAAGACGTGGCATGGCGCGATTACATGGTTTAACGATAAGGGCGAGGAGATTGAGTCGACCCCGGTCTTGTTTTCGAGCGTCCTGACGTCGTCGGAGAGAAGACTTGAGGGGACTGTTCCTGAAAACGCGTCGGGATTCGTCGTTCGGATTGGCTTTGATTCGCCCAATCTTGAACCAGACGAATACGCCGTCGTCTCCAAGGCGTCGCTTGAGATCGTCGATTCCAATCGACCGTACGCCAAGTCTGGGGATTTTCTTTCAGGCGTCTATCGCGGTCCTGCGAAGATTACGGCAAGCTGCGCCGCGCCCGACGACACGGCGATAACGTTCGAACTTTACGCAGCAGAGGAAGCGGATGGAATTCCCGGCGAGTTCAAGCTTGTCGCGACCAGTCAGGGAACGGGACAAAACGCGACCTGCTCCTTGGAGACGACCGCGCCCTTCTTCCGATATCGCGCGTTGTTGACGACCGACGGCGTGAACACGCCGACCCTGAAGGAGGTCAGGGTCGGCGGGAAAGTCGAATCCGGATGGACTGATCGCGGAGACGCGGAACCGCCCCGGGTTAAGCTTGTCGGCGCACGAGCGACTCCCGATCCCGATCCGCGCGCGCCAGTGGCGTTCATTCTTGAAGACGCGTCGATCGTTCGTCTCAACTCCGTAACGGTCGCAGTGGACGACGAAGACGCGACCGCACGTTTTCGACGCGTTCCTGACGTTGACGGAAACGTTGCGTTTGAGGAGCAGGGCGATCAGGATTACGCGCCGGGCCTGCATAAGGTTGTCGTTACGGCGTCGGACGTTTATGAGAACTCGGTCGTCGCGACACGGTATTTCCTGGTTGGCGACGTTCCGGACACGCCGAAGATTACGCTCCGCGACGACGGCGTGACGCTGATCGACGGCGAACCGTTCTTTCCGATCGGAATCTATGGCGTCATGGAACGCGAATTCAACGGCAATAACATCGACGAGGCTTTTCGAGGGCTTAAGGAAGCGGGCTTTAATTTTGCTCATTCCTATTCCATGCCGCGCACAGACCGATTCGTTCAGGCGGCGGAAAAATACGGTTTCAAGCTTTGGAGCGTCGCGCGGTTTCCGGACGAGCGGTTTGTCGAGGTCGAACGCTTTTCACCGGCGATCATCGCCTGGTACCTCGGAGACGACACGTCCTACAATACGACGCCAGAGGAACTTGACGACTATTTCTTTTCCGTCAAGGCGGTTGACCCGACGCGTATCACCGTTCAGGCAGACCCGATCGACGCGGCCAAAGAGGTCTCGAATTATCGACCGTACGTCGCTGGGACGGACGCGTTCCTGCCCGAGATCTATCCCGTGAGAAAAGAGGGCGCCGAGTCGGGATATTGTTGCGTCGCCCAAACCGCGCTTGACGTTCGGCAAGCGCGCGCCGACGCGATTGACGCGAACGACGGACCGAAGGCAATCTGGCCGATTATCCAGTATTTTCAGGGCTGGGGCTGGGAGCGTTTTCCAACGTACCCCGAGCTTCGCGGCATGAGCTTTGCCGCGCTGGCGGCCGGCGCGAACGGGATCACGTGGTATACCTACGGCGGAACGGTCGAACCTGAGCAAAAGAAGTTCAACTATGGCGTCACGACGAGCCCTGAACGCTGGAAGAATATCTCGACGATCGCGACGCAGATCAACGAACTCTCTCCCGTTCTGCTTCAGCCGAGCGATCCCTCGGCGCAGCCGAAGGCGAGCGTTGTTTCGGGTCCGAGCCTGAATCTTCTGGGGAACGAATCGATCGTCTGCCTGCTCAAGCGGCATGAGGATAAAACCTGGCTGATCGCCGTCAATACGACGCACGAGGAAGTCGAGGCGCGCTTCGAGTTTCCGACCCCGCAGGACGCCGGCGCTCCAGAGACGCTTTACGATGAAAAGGACGTTTCTCAGGCGAGGTTTGTCGAGGGCGCGCTGATCGATAAATTCGAACCCTTTGGCGTAAGGATCTGGCGCTGGTGAAACGTCTTGAACCAGCGGCGTTCCGTTATGGAGCGGAGAATAATCTTTCGCTCTGACGAACCGCGTTTGGTCTTTAGCGACGTTCTGTCATGCCAAAACGACGTTTAACGACTTGACGAAGGAGTTGGTTTGACAGAACGAGGGCGGTTGGCTTTCGGTCGCGGACGTCGTTTCCGCAGGCGCGGGGAACGAGCGTCGTTATCGCAGCCCCAACTTTCTGTTCAGTCTGTAATTGGAAGGCGAGCAGAAACGTTAATCGCAACGTCGGAGCCGGCGTCTGGCTATGACGTCGGCTCTTTTGCGCCATATAAGATAAGTGAAACTCAATGGAATACTATAAAACGATCAGTCTGAAGGACGGCAGAGAGTGCGTATTAAGAAACGGGACTGAGAACGACGGACAGGCGACGCTTGACGTCTTTGTCCTGACGCATCGTCAGACCGATTATCTTCTCTCTTATCCGGACGAGATCGAGCTTACCGCCGAACAGCAGTCCGAATTTCTCAGAAACAAAACAGCGAGCGATCATGAAATTTCGATATTAGCGGAGGTCGATGGGCAAGTTGTCGGACTCGCAGGGATAGAAGCGGTGGGCAAATACGCTAAAACGAGACGTCGCGCCTCGTTTGGCGTGAGTATCGACGAGGCTTTTTGGGGGCTCGGCGTGGGCCGCGCGCTTACACGAGCCTGTGTAGAAAGCGCCAAAAAAGCGGGATACGCGCAGTTGGAACTGGAAGTTGTCGCAGACAACCACAAAGCGATCGCCCTTTATGAGAGCGAAGGCTTCGTGACGTTTGGACAGAATCCGCGAGGCTTCTTTTCACGGACGTCAGGATGGCAGGAGCTTTTGCTCATGAGGCTGGAGCTTTAACGACGGGAGAAGAACCTGAATGAAGGATTTAGTCGTATACGTTCATGGAAAAGGGGGCGACGCGGAGGAAAGCGAGCATTATCGTCCTCTGTTCCCAGACGACGAGGTTGTGGGACTGGTTTATCGCGCTTCTACCCCATGGGAGGCGGGTAAGGAAATTCATGACGCCGTCGTCAAGCTCAAGGGCGGACGCAAAGACCTCATACTGATTGCCAACAGCGTCGGCGCGTTCTTTTGTATGAACGCGGAAATAGAGGAACTGATCCGGAAAGCGTACTTCGTCTCGCCGATTGTCGATATGGAAAAACTGATTCGCGATATGATGGCATGGGCGGGAACGACGGAGGAAGAACTGCAGAGAAAAGGAACGATTCCGACCGAGTCTGGCGACGATTTATCGTGGGATTATTTATGTTATGTCCGAAGACGTCCTGTCAAATGGGACGTTTCGACCGAAATTCTGTGCGGTCGACAGGATCGACTCGTTTCCTTTGAAACAATCGAAGCTTTTGTAAAAAAGACACGCGCCGGGCTGACGGTGATGAACGATGGCGAACACTGGTTTCATACCGAAGAACAGACGCGTTTTTTAGACGATTGGATAAGAAACAAACAGAGAGACGCTTAGGAAAACAAAGGGCGCGTTTTCTGGCTTGCTTTAGATTGAGTCGGGCAACTTTGACAGGAAACGCGTTTCGGTTTCGGGACAACGGCGCTTTCCGACGCTCGACGCGTTTCGTCTTCGTGCGTTAAAAAAGAGTTCGACGCGTCGCAGGCGCCTGGAGCGCGAACGACGCGTCGAACGGAACCCTTGGTTGGGCGCGCGTTTCCGATTAAAGAACGAGATACGCGGCGTAACCGATTTCGCCGGCGAGCAGAAGCGCGCCTTCCCACCTCTCGAGCTTGCGGCCCGTGAGACAGAACCACGCCGCGATCGCAGAGGCTGCGAGCATGACGGGCAGGTCGACGTACGCCGATTGATTCTGGACCGGCATGTCTCCGGGAGACAGCGCGAGCGTTCCTCCCAGAACGAGCATGAGGTTGCAGACGTTGCTTCCTATAACGTTGCCAAGAGCGACGTCGACCTGATTTCGAAACGTCGCCACCGCGCTGACGGTGAGTTCTGGCAGCGACGTTCCAATTGCGACGAGCGTGAGTCCGATCACGAGTTCGCTTACATGGAGCGTTCTCGCGATTGAGACGGCGCCGTCGACGAAGCCTCTGGCGCCGACGACCAGCAGAAGGAGCCCGAGAAGGGTTTGAACGATCGCGAGTAGCCAGTTAACGCGAACGGTGTTTGAGTTGTCGTTCGAGGTCGGGTCCGTTTTCTCCGCGACGTCGCCGTTTTGCGCGGCTTGT
>CACYBR010000217.1 GCA_902772705.1 uncultured Planctomycetota bacterium | reverse complement strand
CCGACTGGTTCGACGCGTACGAAAAATGCGCCAAGCCGTTTGAACAACAGGTCGCGTTCCTCATTAACAACACGCTTAATAGCGCCTCCAAACCCTCCGATCCGTGCTTTGGCAAAATATTCGCGTTCAACATGGCGATTCCGTCGACTCCTCTGGACGTCTTCGTTCACATCGCTCTCAAGCTCACGCTCAACAACATCTCGACCGCGACAATGGGCAAGTTCGGACGCCTCAACGGCAACTGGATGGCTCATGTCGACGCGACCAATAAGAAGCTTATCGACCGAAGCGTCCGCTTGGTCTCTGAAATCGGCAACGTCGATTACCGCACGGCGTGCATTACGCTTTTCGAAGCGCTCGACGAAATGGAGGCATGGCCGCTCGAAAGAAAAAAGACGGTCTCCCCTGCCGCCTATGCCGTCGAAAAACTTAAGCAAAAGGCTCAAAAAGACTAATCTATGCCGCTAGCTTACAGATAATTATCAGGGACGCCCCGAACAATCGCCGGGACGTCCTTTTTTGTTTTTTACAGAAACAGGGGTTGTCGTTTCGCTTCCTTGTTTTAGAATCCAGTCTGCGGGAGACGAATTCGTTCTCCCGTCGTAAATGTAATGGGGGCGCTTTGCAACTGCATTGCTGAGAAGTACCCTTTGAACCTGCTCCGGATAATGCCGGCGAAGGAAATTACGTGCGACTCTGGACGTCGTCGACGCTCTCGTCGGACCATTCCGTCCCTCAGACCTGCGCTCCGTCCCGACCCTTTCCGCGCAATTTCTTTCGACCGTGCGCGAAAGGATCCATTCACAAATGTCACATTCTCTTGAAAACGTCGTTTCGACCACGATCGTCTCTGGTTTCGCTAACAAATTACTCAACAATCTTCAGGTCGACGTTGCCGTCGTCGGCGCGGGTCCGTCCGGTCTCGTCGCCGCCAAGACGCTGGCAGACAAGGGGTTGAAGGTCGCTGTCTTTGAACGAAAGCTTGCGCCCGGCGGCGGCGTCTGGGGCGGGGGAATGCTCTTTAACGAGGTCGTCGTTCAGGAAGAAGCCAAAGCTATCGTCGACGAGTTTAACGTTAACGCCAGACCAATACAGGCCGCGCAGGGTTACTACGCGGTCGATTCAGTCGAGCTCGCAAGCGCGCTCGTTTACGGCGCGACTCACGCTGGCGCAACCATTTTCAACGCGATCAGCGTCGAAGACGTCGCCTTCTCGGGAGAACGCGTCTGCGGACTCGTCGTCAACTGGACGCCCGTGGAGCGGCTCGGCATGCACGTCGATCCGCTCGTCGTTCTGACTAAAGCGGTTCTCGACGGCACGGGTCATCCCTGCGAGGTTTTGACTATGGTCCAGAATAAGGCGCGAGTCAAACTGGACACGCCCACGGGTCAAATTCTTGGCGAGCGTCCGATGCAGGCGGCGACCGGCGAGATCTCGACGGTCGAAAACACGCGCGAGTATTATCCGGGCATTTTTGCCAGCGGAATGAGCGCCAACAACGTCATGGGGGGCTACCGCATGGGACCGATTTTTGGAGGAATGCTCCTTTCGGGCAAGAAGGCGGCCGCTCTTATCGAACGCTCCGTCCGTCTTCTGTAGTTCCCTTGATTCCGACCGGACGCGTCGTCACGCCAAGACCAGAGGAGCGTTTCCTTCCGCGTCGTCTTCCAGCCTTCTCCCTTTTTGTTACAATATACGGGAGTCAGGCGGAGGTCGACGTTTTTTGATTTCCGCATACGATTGAGCATATTCTGGTCTTCAAATAGATTTCGCTAACATGTTAAACGACGCCCCGTCTGAACGCCGCCCTCAGGAGAACGCCACGCGGCTCCTCTTCTCGATTCTCATACCCGTTTATAACGAGCAGGCGTATCTTGCGCGCGTCGTTGAAACCGTTCTGGCGGCGCCCCTTCCCGCGGGACTCGATCGTGAACTCATCCTCGTCGACGACTGTTCCACAGATAGAACGCCAGAAGTTATCCAGGAATTGACGACGAAATATCACGACAGGATCCGCGCGTTCCGTCAGCCGAAAAACCAGGGAAAAGGAGCCGCGATCCGCCGCGCTATTCAGGAAATGAGGGGCGATTTCGCGATCATTCAGGACGCGGATCTGGAATACAACCCCAACGAATACACGCTCATTCTCGCGCCGCTCCTCGACGGACGCGCCGACGTCGTTTATGGCTCTCGCTTCGCTTCGCGCGAAACGAGAAAGATTCTTCAGTATCACCACAAGCTCGGCAACCTTGTTTTGACGCATCTCTCCAATTTCACGACGGGTCTCGATCTGACGGATATGGAAACGTGCTACAAGGCGTTTCGCGGCGACGCGCTCAAATCGATTCCGATACGTTCCAATCGTTTTGGAATCGAGCCGGAAATCACCGCAAAGATCGCCAAACGCGGCTGGACCGTTTACGAAGTGCCGATCAGTTACAACGGACGGCGCTATTCTGAGGGCAAAAAGATCGGATGGAAGGACGGGGTTAGCGCAATCCGGATAATCCTGAAGTATTGGTTCTACGACGACAGCTTTTACGACGCGGACTCCGACTCTGAATCAACCCAGCGTTTGGAATACTCCAAAAACTTCATCAAGACCCTTGTTAAACGCGTCCTGCCCTATCTTGGGACCAAGACGCTTGAAGTCGGCGCCGGGATGGGCACGCTCTCGCGCTTTCTGCCGCAAAAGGAACGTCTCACGCTTGCGGAGGGCGACGACCGCCGTTTGAAATTTCTCCGCGCGTCCTATGATGGCAACGCCGTTGTCGACGTTCAGAAGCTTGATCTGTTCAAGAGAGAAACGACGCTCTCTGATCGCGACGCTGAAACGTTCGACTCCATTGTGTGCCTGAATCGAACGAACGAACTCCCGCTCGACGCCCCCGACGCTCTCGTTTTTCTGCGTAAGTATGTCAAACCAACCGGAAAGCTCGTCTTCACCGTTCCGGCGACGCCACGACGTCTCGGTTCCAGCAAACGCAACGGCGACAAGCTTCTCACGTTCAAGCCGAAGGAACTTGTTCAACTCCTCGAGGAAGCCGGCTACGTCGCAGAACAAATTGAGCCGTTCGCGTCGGTCCAGAGTTTTTTCCGGAAACGCGATCCGAATCAGGCCCACTCGCTCTTTGGTTTTAAACTTTTCGATCTGCTCGTTTCACGAACAAGATTCCTCAACAAGATCATGCGCCCGTCGACGTACGTCGTCGTCGCAGCGCCCCGAGGCGAGAAATAAACCCCGGTCGCAAACAAAAAGAAACGACTCTTTATTGTAGAAATATGAAAACCGAACGGTCCCGGTTCCATCCTTCCGTTCGGTTTGTCTCACGTCGTCCGCAAACGCTAAACGAAGAAGATTAATGCATGAAGTAGTAGCGGCAATGCGGACAAATTTTGTATCCGGCGTCGATCTCCCAATCGCACTGCGGACATACCTTTTTCTTGTGAGACGGAGGCGGAAGATCAGGCGCGGGAGGCGGCGTGTTCTGCTGAGCGTTCTCGTCTGTCGTTCCGTCGTGCTCTGCGTCATACTCGTCCATCTTGCGCCGCAACTCCTGACCAACGCCAAGGATGCGCAGGATCGACGAATCTGTCGGAACCTTGCTCAGCTTCGGTATTTCAACCTCTGCTCCGCATGCGGGACAACGCCCCACCGTGCCGGCTTTTCTATCGGGGGCCCTGAGGCGATGCCCGTTTTTACACGTAACAACGATACTCATAGCAAACTCCTTCAGCGTTAAACGCAACTTGTTGAAACAAGCGCGAAGCCAATTCCAATACTCAGCGAAATAGTTCGCGCAATCGATTCAGGACGAGAGTCGCTGTAGTCGCATGTAGTCCAAACCGCCTCTCGTCAAACAGCTCCTTGGAACCAAATTTGAAACAAGTCCATTGCCCAAAACAAGACGTTTCCGTTCTGCAACCTCTTCGTCAAGCGAAACTGAAAACAAAGAAGTTACAAAACGTTCCTTTCCAGATTGTACATTCGCGAAAACAAGAAGTTAATAATAAGTTCCCCCAATTTTGTTATTTTTGGGAGAATTTTATCCCATTGACGGCGTCAAACGACTTGAAACATGAACTTATCGCTCTCTCATTCCAGCATTATTTTCAAGAGCGATTCTTTCGGACAAGAACGAAGCGTTCAGAGGAACCCAAAATTGACTTGAACGCAAATACCAACTATAATCAAGGGCGTGCGAAGAGACTTCGCCGTCCTTTTTTTGCTCTCTGAACAAAGACCATCCTCCGATGAAAAGGAGCCCCCGTTGACCGATTCTTCTCATTCCTTCTCCATAGAAGTTATCCGCGCTCGTTCCACGAAACAACGCGTTCGCGCAGCGCTCTTTGATTTTGACGGAACGTTAAGTCTGATCCGCGAAGGATGGCAAAACGTCATGGTTCCCTATTTTTGCGAAGTTCTGACAGAAGTCGCGGATCCCAATATCGAGACTCATGACGATATTGAGCGCGTTACTCGCGACTTCGTCGACTTGATCACGGGAAAACAGACAATCTACCAGTGCATCCGTCTGGCAGAAGAGGTCAAAGCGCGCGGTGGAACGCCGCTCGAACCGCTTCTGTACAAGAAGGAATATCTTCGCCGACTGCAGGAACGAATCCAGAATCGAGTCGATCTCCTTTCCCATCGCAAGGCAAAGCCGGACGATTTCGTCGTTCCCGGCGGAAGACAATTTCTCCAGATTTTACGCGACGCGGGAATCAAGCTGTATCTCGCCAGCGGAACGGATGAATTTTACGTTAAACAGGAAGTCGAGTTACTGAAACTCACAGAATACTTTGACGGAGGCGTTTACGGAGCTCAGGACGATTATAAAACGTTTTCCAAGGCGATGGTCATCGACCGTTTGATTAAGACGAACGACCTCGCCGGCGCGGAGCTCGTCGGTTTTGGCGACGGCTATGTTGAGATCGAAAACGTATGCGCCGTCGGAGGTTACGCCGTCGGCGTCGCGACCAACGAGGCCAATCCCAACGGAACGATCGACGACTGGAAGCGCCGACGACTGCTGGATGCGGGCGCCAGCGCGATCGTCCCCGATTTCAGCGCCCCTCAGAAGCTCTTTGATTTTATCGTTAATCCGTAATCTTCTCCGAAGAGACGCATTATGTTTCATGAAAACGTCGTACCTGCGAAACTTGATTATCGCGGCCTGGTTCAGGCGCTATCGAAATCTTCCGATTTTGGTCGTTCAGAAAGAACGCCGGCGATCGCCGTGATCGGCGACTATTGTCTGGATAAGTACCTCTACGTCTATCCTTCGTTGGACGAGGCGTCTGTTGAAACGGGAATCACCGCTTTTCAAGTTCGCGGCAAAAGACTTTTCGCGGGAGTCGGCGGCACGATCGCCGGCAATCTTCGCGCGCTCGGAGCCGAGACGCATTGCTTTGGCGTGATTGGAGACGACGGCGAAGGTTATGATCTGCTTAAAGCTCTCAAGGAAATCGGCGCCAACGTCGAGGGCGTCGTCGTGTCGCCCGACGTTCTGACCGGCGTTTACATGAAGCCGATGCGGCCCGATCCGGAGACCAATCCGGAGTGCGTGGACGAGTCGGGCCGGCGTCTTCCCGAGCCGGGAGTCGGAACCTGGCTCGAAGGCGCGCGAATTGATATCCGCAACCCTGTTCCGGTTTCCAGCAATCTCGTCGACGAACTCAAACGGCGATTTCTTGAGAAGCTCCCTTCCTTTGACGCCGTCGTTGTTTCCGATCAATTCCCCACCGGCTCCGAATCGCTTTTTTCAAACGAATTCCGTTCTTTCATCTCGGAAGTCGCGCGAAAAGTCCCCGACGTTTTCTTCCTTTGCGATTCGCGATTCTTCATAGACGCCTACCGAAACGTGCTTGTGAAGTGCAACGCCTACGAAGCGCTCGATTCCTTTAACGCGGCGCATGGGGGCGAACTCAAGCGTGAGACGCCCCTCGACGGCAATTCCGACGCCAATCTGGAAAAGCTCCTTCGCGCAGGTCGTTGGCTCGCAGCTCGCAACGCCAGGCCCGTTCTGGTCACCAGAGGCGCGTTGGGGTCTCTTCTCTTTGAACCAGACGCGAAAAGCGCCGCGATCAAAGCGACTTCTATTCCCCCCAATCCCGTCGAGCCGCCAATCGATATCTGCGGCGCCGGCGACGCGACCAACGCCGGATTGGCGTTTGCGCGCGCGCTCGGCTTGAACCTCGTCGACGCGGCGTATGTCGCGGGAGTCGTATCCTCGATCACGATCAAACAAATCGGAGTTACGGGAACGGCGTCGGCGTCTCAGGTCGTCGACGCGCTGCGTTCCAAAGAGAACTGAACCCGAAAAACATGTTCAGAGCAACTTCCACCTTAAAGACAAAAAGGGGCCTCGCAATGGCAGAGTATTTCAACCGAGACGCATTGAATATCCTTCCCCTTTCGCGACGAATCAATAAGCACAACATTGAACGCGACGTAATCGACCCGTCGACCTGGAAGGTTGAGCTCTCAGACGAAGCATGGCAGGACGTCGAAACAACCGCGAACGAACTACGCCGCGCGCGAAAGCTCGGTGCGGCGCGCATTTTGACCTATGGCGCGCACTCGATCAAAAACGGTCTTGGCGTCGTGCTGTCACGGCTAGCCGAACAGGGGTGGATCACGCGTCTCACGACAAACGGCGCCGGGGTCATCCACGACTGGGAGTTCGCTTATCAGGGCCAATCCGGAGAAGACGTCCATCGTTACACAGACGAGGGTCAGTTCGGGATTTGGGAAGAGACAGGAATGATTATCAACCTCTCCATCGTCGTCGGCGCGTACCGCGGACTAGGTTACGGGGAGTCGGTAGGCGAGATGATCCTCAACGAAGGGCTGGAGATTCCCAGCGACGAGGAGCTCAAGTATGCAATTCTTGCCGGAGCGGAATGCGCCAACTTTCCACCCTGCGACCATCCCGTTCTCGACGCCGCGCCGCAGTCGCAAGCGGAGGTTCTCGATCATGCCGCGGCGGCGGCGGATCTTCTGCGCGTCAAGCGTCGTTTTGCGCTGCCCGACGGACGTTATCCGACGCCTCATCCAATGCGCGAGTACTCCGTCGCCTACCGCGCGCGTCGAGCAGGGGTTCCCTTCGGCTGCTGTCCCATGATTGGCTGCGACATAATATACACGCACCCAGCAAACCGTTGCTCCGCGATCGGGCGCGCGGCGGAACGCGATTTCCTCGCGTACGCGCATTCTGTCTCTCAGTTGGAGGGAGGCGTCTACATGTCCGTGGGTTCGGCGGTTCTTTCGCCAATGATATTTGAAAAGTCGCTCTCGATGTCGCGCAACCTCGCGCGACAAAACAACGCGAGCATTTCCGACTTCTCCATTCACGTCGTCGATCTGGCAAAATCGACCTGGGACTGGCAGAAAAACGGCGAGCCGCCGATTGACAATCCCGCATACTATCTGCGGTATTGTAAAACCTTCAGCCGTATGGGCGGACGAATGACATACTGTAACGCCGACAATCGTTCATGGTTCGTTGCGCTTCTCAATAACCTTGAAAAGAATCAGGGATAAAACAGGAAAAAGCCGATCGTTCTCCTCTAATAGTTGCAATCGGCTTTTCTCTTTATTATACTGGACGTAACGTCAGCGAGGACGTCGCCGCCGCGAAGCGCGCCGTTCACTGCCCATGACGCTCGAACTTTTAATAGACGCGAAAATCAGCGTCAAATCATATCCGTGAAATTGGAGTAATATCATGTTGCTTAATCGTCGTCAATTCCTCAAGACGTCGGCTCTCTCCGCCGCGGCGCTCAGCGCGTCCCGTTTCGCGTCCCCGGCTGTCGTTCGCGCTCAAAACGCTAACTCCAAGCTCAACGTCGCCGTCGTCGGCATCGCCGGCCGCGGCGCGGGCAATATCAGCGAGATGGTCAACGACTCGGGCAAGCTTATGCAAATCGCCGCGCTCTGCGACGTCGACGAGAACAATCTCGCTTCTCAGGGCGCCAATTTCCCCGACGCCAAACGTTTCTACGACTATCGCACGATGTTCGACGAATGCAAGTCGCTTGACGCAGTTCTCGTGAGCACGCCGGACCATACGCACTCCGTGGTCTCTATGGCGGCAATGAAGAGGGGACTCCCCTGCTTCTGCGAGAAACCGCTCGCGCACGACGTTGCGGAAATCCGCGACATGCAAAAGATCGCGAAAGAAAAGAAGCTCGCGACCCAGATGGGCACCGTTATCCACGCAACCTCAAACTATCGACGCGTTGTCGAACTCATTCAGGCCGGCGCGATCGGCGAAGTTACCGAAGTTCACGTCTGGTGTTTTAAAGGCTGGGGAGGCTATGACGAACCCTCTACCGAAAAATTCGAAATTCCGAAAAATCTTCACTGGAACGAATGGCTCGGACCCGCCCAGTGGCTCGAATACAATCCGTGCTACCTCCCCGCCACGTGGCGTGGTTACTGGCCCTTCGGCACCGGAACCTTCGGCGACATGGCCTGTCATCTTATGGATCTCCCATTCTGGGCGCTCAATCTTCAGTATCCGAAGACGATCCACGCAACCTGCCCGACTGAAATCAGCAAGATGTGCTGTCCTCTCGACGTCGAGTGCAAATATGAGTTCGAACTCAACGGCAAGATTCTGCCTCTGACATGGTACGACGGCAAAGCACGTCCTGCCATCATTAAGGAGCGCAACCTTGAAGATCTTTCCATGGGCGTCATCTTCGTTGGCGACGAAGGCGTTCTGGAAGCCGACTACGGCACGATTCGTCTTTATCCGAAGGACAAGTACGAAAACTACGAACGTCCCGCTCAGACGATTCCCGCGTCGCCCGGTCATCACCGCGAATGGATCGACTCCATCGTCAACGGCGGCAAGACGGAGGCGCTCTGCAACTTTGAATATGCCGGTCGACTCGCAGAAGCGGTCCAACTTGGCGCCGTCTCGTTGCGCGCGGGCAAGATCAAGCTCGAATGGGATCCTGAAAAGATGGAAGTCGTCAACGACAAGGCGGCGAACGCTTTCATCAGAACCGAACACCGCGAAGGTTGGGATATCTGATTTCGGGAGCGATGGTCGAGGGTTGCTGAAGACTCTCTTTGCTTGAACGGTCATACGGCAGGACGCGTTTATCGTCAACGATGGACGCGTCCTTCTGTTTTTGCTCGTCGTGAACAATCTTGCCGAAACAAAAAACGCGCTCGAAGTCCAGAGTTCTGGAAATCGAGCGCGTTTCGATTGTTAGATGAGAAGTTCAGGAGTTTTTATCACTCGGCGTCCTTCTTCGCGGCGCGACGAGCAGCGGCGGCCTTCTTGCCGCGCTTCATCGTCTTAACCGTCTTCTCGGCTTCGGCATGTTCCACGCGGCGCTGTTCAAGGCGAGTCGCCTTACCAACGCGGTCACGGAGATAGTAGAGCTTTGCACGACGAACGACGGCGGAACGAAGGACTTCGATCTTCGCGATACGAGGGCTGTGGACCGGGAATTTACGCTCGACGCCCTGACCCGCGACAATGCGGCGGACAGTGAAGGTTTCGCGAACGCCGGCGCCGCTACGGGCAATGACGTCGCCATTGAAAACCTGGATACGCTCTTTGTCGCCTTCAAGGATCTTGCAATGCACGTTAACGCGATCGCCGATTTCAAATTGGGAAACGCTTTCTTTCTTGGCGCGAGCTTCCACCAGACGAATAAGTTCTTGACTCACGGAAATATTCCTTTATGCTATTGTGTTTTCAGTTAAGGAGCGCGTTAAAAACTTCCGACATAACGCGTCGGACTAAAAGGAAGAAATGAAAGGGGCTCCGATCAGTTAGGAACCACGACGCCAAAGGCGCGCTCATTTCAACCCGTCTCCTTCACGTCGGAGACGTAACCAAACCTCAGCGCTCGGACGTTTGTTTTGTTGTGTCTATAGTCGTCCGACCGACGCAAGATTTCGTTCAGTCATCCAACGGTCCGTCGTCCAGCAGCTCTGGGCGACGAGCGAACGTCTTTTCCCTGCGATTAAGGTCGCGCCATTTTTCGATCAGACCGTGGTCGCCGCTCAGGAGGATCTCTGGGACCGACCATCCGCGGTATTCCCTCGGACGTGTATACTGATCTTCTTCTAACAGGCGGTTGCCAGAAGAGAAGGAGTCGACGACTGCCGAACTCTCGTCTCCCAGGACGCCAGGGATCAAACGCATGACAGAATCGATTATGACCTCCGCCGCAACTTCTCCGCCGTTCAAAACGTAGTCCCCGATTGATATTTCGTCGGGCTGGAGAATATCGACGACGCGCCGGTCAAAACCTTCGTAACGCCCGCAAAGGAGAAGCAGACGTTCTTCGCACGCAAGCTCCTCGACAACGCGTTGCGTGAGACGCCGTCCCTGAGGAGTCGTCATGACGACCCGACCAGGACGTTCAGCATAAGACTGAACTTCTTCGACGCAAGGCACGACCCTGTCGACTTTCAACACCATTCCGGGTCCGCCCCCAAAGGGACGGTCGTCCATTGTGTTGTGTTTATCGTGCGCCCACAGACGCATGTCGTAAAGATTGACTTCAAGCAGTCCCTTGTCAATCGCGTCTTTCAGAAGACTTTCGGAAAGGTAACCTTCAAAAATTCCGGGAAAGAGCGTGAGGATATCGAACCGCATCAAACCAAACAACCGCGAAGGGTCACGATCTTTAACTACTAAATATTGGGGGATGAATCAGGCTACGACAGCCGATTCATTCAGCGGCAGTCGCGGTAGCGGCGTCGGCGGCGGCAACTGGAGCGGACGCCACGACGGGACGACGACGACTCGCGGCCAAACGTTCAAGCGCTTCCTTCTGCGCGTCAAGGCATTTGCCATTCTGACCGTACTTCTTGATCAGGACGGCGACCTTGTCGCTCGGCTGAGCGCCAACGCCAAGCCAATACTGGATGCGTTCGCCCTTGAGGATCGCGCGAGCGTCCGTTTCAGGAACGAGCGGATCGTAGACGCCGAGTTCTTCGAGAACACGACCGTCGCGAGGACGGCGACCGTCGACGGCGACGATACGGAAAAACGGTCGATGCTTACGACCAAATTTCTTCATTCTAATTCTTACTGACACTTAATAAACTCCTGATAACAATGTTGTTTCCCAATCCGCAGATCGGGTTAAATCCGGTTCAGGCGTTTCCGCTCCTGTCGGGGGACCCGTTCGGTCGAGTCAGGCTCTTGCGAACGTCGAGGTTCTTCGTCTAAACCGCAATTTAATGGGCGTTTCCCAAAAAAACGTTACAAACCGCCGACGAAATCAAAACGCCGACGAAAATGTGCTCTTGTAAAATTACTTCTTCTTGCGTTTCTTATCGCGTCGCAGTTTCTCAAGGCGCTTACGCTGCTCTTCGCGTTCCTTCGGCGTAAGGCGCTTGCCCGTCGAGCCCTTCTTGGCGGGTCCGAGCATTCCGAAGGGATTAGCCGACGCCTGACGCGTCATCTGTTGAAGCGCGCGAATACGATCCACCGAACCAAGGGAGGAGAAGTTTTTGACCATTCCCGCCATACGCTCATGCATCGAGAGCAGTTCGTTTACTCGCGCGACGTCAACCCCGGCGCCTGCGGCAATTCGTCTCTTACGACGCGAATCGATGATATCCGGCTTGCGTCGTTCTTCCGGCGTCATCGAATCGATCACGCCGCCTATCTTGCGCATCTCCTTGTCGGGATCGACGTCAAGTTCGCCGAGGAGCCCGCTGAGCCGTCCCATGCCGGGAATGAAGCTCATAATCTTGCTCATGGAACCAAGACGCGACGCCTGAGACATCTGCTTTCTGAAGTCGTCCAGCGTAAAGACGCCCTTCTCCAGCTGTTCCTGCTGACGCTCAAGTTCCTTTTCGTCGAACTTCGACTGGACCTTTTCAATGAGCGTCATGACGTCGCCCATGCCCAACATGCGGCTCGCCATGCGGTCAGGATGGAATTCCTCGAGCGCTTCAAGCGTTTCGCCTACGCCGATGAACTTGATCGGAACGCCGGTGATCGCCTTAACGGAAAGAGCCGCGCCGCCACGCGCGTCGCCGTCGAGCTTCGTAAGGATCACGCCGTCGAGTTCAAGCGCGGAATTAAACGCTTTGGCGCTATTAACCGCGTCCTGACCGGTCATCGCGTCGACGACAAAGTAGACCTGATCGGGTCTAACCTTGCGCTCTATGTCGCTAAGTTGCGCCATCAACTCGTCGTCAACGTGCAGACGACCCGCCGTGTCAAGAATCACGACGTCGACGTTTTTGTCTTTGGCCTCTTTCAGGGCGCGGCGACAAACGTCGACGGGATCCTTTGATTCACGATCGACAAAAACAGGAACGCCGAGCTGACCGCCGAGAATCTCAAGCTGATCAATAGCGGCGGGACGCTGAAGGTCCGCCGCGACAAACATCGGCTTGCGACCTGATTCAAGAAGCGTCTTGCCGAGCTTGCCGCAGGTAGTCGTTTTACCGGAACCCTGCAATCCGCAAAGCATGATCGTCGTATACGGCTCGTTCGTGGGAATCGTCGAATCGACCGGTCCCATCAGACTGATCAATTCCTCGTTGACGATTTTCAGAATCTGTTGCGTCGGATTGAGCGCGCGCGAAACCTCTGAGCCCAGAAACTTCTGTTCGACCGTATCGACGAACTGCCCGGCGACTTCTACGCTCGCGTCAGCTTCGAGAAGAGCTTTACGCACCAACTCAAGACCTTCTCGAACATTCGATTCGGTGAGGCGACCACGCCCGGTCATCGAGCGGAAAGCGTCGGTAAGTTGGTTGGTCAGCGATTCAAACATTGGTCAACTCGTTTCAGTGGCGTTTCAAAAACGCGGACGTCGCCGCGTCCTCAGCTCAAAAACACGTCTCTCCTGCGCGCGCGTCTCTAGCCCGCCGCGTCGACGAACCGACGGCAAAGCAAAAGACTCCGCATATTTTTTTTGATTATATAGTACGCGTCAACAAATGCAAGGACCACTTCAGAAGAAATTAACCCCACGACCCGCTTATATCGTCAAACGCCTTCAAGGAGCCGTCCTTCCCGGAAAAACTATACGCAACCCCCTTGTCCCAACAAACATTGCGCATCAATCGCAATTATTCTGCGGAGGAGCTGATTTCTGTCGCAATTATTGTTTTTTTCGAAGAAACTTCTTGACACGGCAAAACCGTCGCTATAAACTCAGGACAGACGTGGTCACAGTTTCATCATTTTGCTTAAACTGTGGCCACGTCTATACAATTCATCCACTGCTATCGCTCAATTCAT
>CACYBR010000216.1 GCA_902772705.1 uncultured Planctomycetota bacterium | reverse complement strand
GTCGGAGGAACCGAGAGAGTCGCCCGTGCCGGTTGCGACAACCCTGATATTGTGGGAGGCGACGTCGGGCGTGTAGGTTAGACTGTTGCGCGCGGCGGCGATCTCGACGTCGCCGACGTTCGTCACGTTGTACCAGCTGACGAGGACGGAGTCTCTGTCGGCCGCCGTGAGCGCGACTGTAATCGTATCGCCCGCTGAGTAGGTTGGAGACGAGGCCTTGACGCTCACGGGCGCGAAAAACGTTTCCTGATAGCTGGTGGAGGTTACGCCGTTGGAAACGCTGTAGACGCGCAGCCCGTAATCTTTGCCGGCATAAAGACCAGACACCTGAAGCGCGGCGTCCGTCACGCCTTTTTTGTAGTTGATCCAAGTCTCGCCGCCGTCTTTTGAGATCCTGACCGTATAGCTGTCCGCGCCGGCGACCGTTTTCCAGTTGAGCGTTCCGACTCGGGAAGAAAGAGTGTAATCAGAAACGTAAATATTGCTTTCTTCCGCTTTGACAATCACTTCCTGACAGCATCCAAGAGACGCGGAAACTCCCTTCACAACGACTTTGACGTCATAGTCCGCGCTCGTCGGAGCGTACTGAACCAGCCCGTGCGCTTCGTCGATCTCGAAGTCGCCCGACGGCGTCATAAAGTACCAGCGAATGTCGGGCGCCGCAGAGCTGGAGCCCGAGAGATTGACGGAGATAGTTTCTCCTACGCTGTAAGATTCCATGTTGCATGAGAGGCTGAAGGGCGCGAAAAAGACTTCCTGATAATCGGAAGTGAGCGAACCGGTCTCCGTAACGCCATAGATTCGGAAGAGATAGTCTTTGCCGGTATAGAGTCCAGAGACAGTCGTCGTGGTCAAACTCAAGTTCTTCCGATAAGTCGTCCAGGTCGCTCCTCCGTCCTTCGATAGTTTGATCGTGTATTTAACGTCGCTCCCCAACTCTTCGTACAGACTGTTCCAGGAAAGAACGCCGGTTCTGGAAGAAGGATCGTAATCGATAAACGCGCCCAGCAGTCCGGAGTATTCGTAGGCGCCCAGATCGGGAAGTCCGTCCATGGTACGATATTGACCGGCAAGGTCGTAAGATAGGGCTTCGCAGTACGACGGGTCGCCCAAATTGATCGCCTGAGAGCCGTCCGCGAGGGAATAATCGCCGTTGATCGCGTCTTTGAAGAGCGGCAAAGCGGGATTGTAAACATAGTTGACGTCGCCGCTTTCACCGTACTCTGGGTCTTCAGTCCAGTTTGTGAAAGAACTGAGCGAGTTACGTCCTAAAATATCGCCTTCACCGATCAGGACGATATCGTCGGCGTCGCCGTTGTCGACGACGATGGAATTAAAGAGGAGCGCCGAGGAGTCCTGAAGTTGGATCGCGCCGGAATTTTCCTCGGAAAGGTTGTTCACGACGGTGACGTTGGCGGCGTACACGCCGCTGGAATTGGTCGCGTAAAAAGCGCCGCCGGTCGTAGCGGAGTTGTTGTGGACGAGAGCGTTCTTGAAATCAGCCGACGCGTCGACGGCGTAGAGAGCGCCGCCCGGGCCGGAGACGACCGAATTCATGTAAATCATGGAATTCGTAACGTTCAAACCGCTGGATTCTGCGTAAAACGCTCCGCCGCCGGAAACGGCGGGATTATGATAAAAAACCGAATTGCTGATCTGCGCGTATGCGCCTTCCAGAGAAACCGCGCCGCCAAAAGTCGCGTCGTTACCTTGGAAAAGCGTTCCCTGAATTTCCAGAGAGCCGTCGACGACGCAGATTCCTGCGCCCTTGTCGTCTCTCGCAAGATTGCCGTAGATTCTCGAGTTGAAGACTCTGACGTAACCGCCAGAGACGTAGACCGCGCCGCCGGACGTTTGACCCAGATTGGCATATAAATCCGAATTTTCGATGGAGGCGGTCCCGGAATCTCCAACAACGACGAGCGCTCCGCCATAACCGTAGTTAGAACCGTTGTAACTATCGTTGGCATAGTTGTGGTGAAAAACGGAATCTCTGTAGACGACGGAGCCGTTATTGTTGTAGACGGCGGCGCCGGCATAGGAAGCGTTGTTCGAAAATTCCGAGTTTTCCACGGTGAGAGACCCGTTCTGGAGCAGGATTGCCCCGCCGCTGAACGCGACGTTGCCATAGAGCAAGGATTTGCTAATCGTCAACGACGCGTCTTCAACTAAGATTGAACCGCCACTGCCGTCGTTAACGGCGCCGTTGATTAACGAAAGACCGACGATCGTAACTTCCTGACCAGAACTTGAACCGATGTTAAAATGTCGGCTCGTTCCATTGGCGTCAAGGGTTAATCCGGGCGCTCCGTCAATGTCGTTATAGATAGAACTTGCGTCGATCGTGATGGATTTTGAAATCGTGATCTCCGAGCCAAGTGAAATCGTCTTGTCTTTGAGACTGTTTTTAAAGGTGATTGTATCGCCGTCGTGAGAGTAAACTTCAATCGCTTCGCGGAGCGTGACGACTCCGTCGGCGGGGTTGATGGAGTCGTCAAGGGATCCGACGACGGTGGATGGGGTTTCCGTCGTGGCGGCGGCGATTTCAGCGTCGAGCCCGTCCAGTGAGATCGGGACGCAGGAGAGCGCCGTCTCGGAGGAGAAAAGCTCGGAATCCGCCGCCGTCGCGTCGAGCGGCGTCGCGGAGAGGAGTTCACGATTCTCAAGAGGTTCGATACGAGAAACGCGCGTACGATCAAGGGAAGAATAGCGGTTATTTTTCATCTGATTGTCCCGTGTAAAAAAATAACAATGTTATTGGCGCCACATAAAGCGACCCGAGCGAGGAGGGAGCGCCGATTAACGCCAGTCTGAATTATTCTGGACGATTAAAAACGAGGAACGCCGCCATAGCGTCGTCGCCTATGGCCGTCTGAATCCCGACGTTGTCTGAACAGGGACGCGACTTGTAAGAATCGAACGTTTTTAAACGTTTCATGAAGCGATATGGCGTCCCTGTCCGACGTCATAATACCAAATATTGGGGCAGATTCAAGTCGTTCTCGTCCTAACGCCTGGTATTGCGCTTTGGAAACGTTGTTTCAAGCTTGAAAAACGAGAATATGTTGTTTTCGCGAATAACGGAGCTTCTTTACGGGAAAGAAGACACTCTCATTTATGAAGAAGGTCGCCTGTCGGATTGACCGACCGACGACCTGAAAATTCATAACAAGCACGTGTTTAAAATATTATACTGCGGAATGTTACGTTCAGAATTCCTCGAAGAGACCTTCCGAGAAGAAATCGGCAAACGCTTCGTCAAGAACCGCTTTGGAGGTTACAACGTCGCTCTCTCCGCCGGCGATGATTTTACCCCCTGACAACGCGACGACCTTAATCTGATCGCCCGGGACGACGCCGGACACGACGGCTTTTACAACGCCGACAGGATAGGACGCGGGCTTGGTCTTCCAGACGCCGCCGTCTAAAACCTTGATCTTGTAGCCGTCAAAAGTTTTTCCTTTCAGGGTCGCCGCAAAATTGGTCCAGTCCACGGTTACCCCGTTGACGTTTCTGGTCGTAACAACGTTGTCAACCTTCGCAGGGACCGTAACGTCGGCAGTGTAGGATTCGCCGACTTTTCGCGGCGATTTTGAGGCGTCGCTATCATTAATGGCGACAACTTTGACCGTGTACGTCTTGTCAATGGAGCTGGCTTTGGGCACAAACTCGTAGGCGTTAACCTTCGTGTTGTTCGTCGTGTACTGACTGATCTTCTTCGCTCCGTCAAAGACCTGAATCTGGAATTTCGTGGCGTCCGCGACCGATTTGCCAGCGTTGTAGATAACTGTGTCTTTTTTGGACCAGTCGACAGCGACCTTTCCGTTGGCGTAGTTGACATTCAGGGTAGACGCGTTGGCGAATTCGAGCGGGGTCTGATCGCATTTAACGGAATCGTCGACGCCGACGACCGTGACAATAAGCCTGTCGTTAACATCGTCGAAAACACTCTTCTCGGGAGTGTATTTATGCATTCCCTTCGTGGCGTTCGTTTCCGTTTTGAGCGGCGTGTGTTTCCCCGAGGCGGCGTCGACTTTAATCCACTTGATGGTCGCAACCGCGTCGGTAGAGCCGTTCAAATAGACCTGAACAGGCTTGCCAACGGTGAACTTGCCAGGCGTCGCCGCATGATCCGTCATTTTAACAGGAGCAAAAGTAACGGCGGACGTGTCGACGAGCGTGTTGTCGGCTTTGTAACCCTTGACGGTGATCGTGTAGGTTTTACCGGAGTTAAGGGCGCCCTTGTTGAAAACGTAACTCGTGCCGACGATATTCTTCGCGGCCGTCTTTGTAACTACCGAGCCGTTGGCGTCCTTATAGCTGTAAACGACGCTGTATTTTGTCGCGCCGGTCATTGGTTTCCAGTCGACTTGAGCGACGCCGGCGTCCGCGTCGTATTGAGCCGCCGCCGCGTGCGTGGCGCCCGCGGTCGGCTTCTTGAAGGTGTAAGAAGCCGAGGAACCTGCGGAGACGCCGATTCCCGTCGCGACGACCTTAAGGTCGTGGAGTCTGTCTTGAGGCTTATAGGTCAGGCCGGTGGCGCCCGGGATAGCGACGTCGCCCTTGGCGGTGACTTCATACCACTGATAGTTCGCCTTAGCGTTAGACGCGCCGATGAGTTCAATCTTGGAGCTCTTGCCGACCGTATACGTGTCGCTGGTGATCGCGTCGATTGAGATTGGGGCGAAGGTTCTCTGGTAATACGGACCGAGTTGTTTGCCGTCGGTTCCAAGCGCAGTAACCTTGAAGGTATAGGACTTGCCCGGCTGGATGTTGTAAATCCAGACATGCTCGCTATTGTTCGTCGTGACGCCGGCGAGGTAGGGAGAGTATGGAACGCTGGAGCTGTGAATCTGATAGGTCAGAGCGCCGGGGATGGCTTTCCAGGTCGGGTTGACCTTCTGACACGCTGAGTCGTAGTAGACGTTAATGGAGCCGGCAAGCGCTTCGGCGACGTCGCTAACGTCGACCGGTTCGTCGGGAACAGTTGCGGCGGCGGCGACTTCAATGTCGGCGGCGCCGGAATCCCATGGGGTTGCGGTGAGGAGCTCGCGATTCTCGAGGGATTCGAGACGGAGCTTACGAGTAGAGAGGCGATTACGCTTTTGAGAACCTGAATTCTTCTTCATGAACGTCTTCCTTGTGAAGGGGGGGACAAACAATTGGGTATTCGACGTTAAGTCAAATGGACAAATATCTACTGTCGGATTGGAAAAGCGCGTTGACGGACGGAGCGCAACGCCATTGGTCGTCCTCATTGAGGAGCAACGTTTTGTTTTGAACTGAACACGGACGTGTCGAGTCGACAACTGGTTTTCCTGCGAATCAAAAGATTCGTGAGACGAGTAAGCAACTTCGCCCCTCGCAGGCGCAATAAGCGTTTACGCAGGGGAGAACGTTACGAGACGTCCCGTCGCCGTTTCTTTTGAATCCGACGTTTATCGATGGTTATACCGTAATGACAATCAGTTCGGATCGCGCTTTAAAACGATTTCTGGCATAAAGGTCGTCCGGAAAAATGTATAAAACAGCGAATCCTGAGTAGTATTTTACCGAAACGCCAGTAGACGTCAAATTTAGACTGAATAATTTGCAACCGATTTTTCCAGATAAGAGAGAACGCGAAAAGAGAGTTCGTTTTGAAGGAGAAAGCGCAAACAAACGCAACGGACACAAAGGAGAAAAACGACGTCGATTTCCGTCTCAACGTTTTCAACGTACGTCAAAACAAATACTTCCGAAACGTTTCGCTCGTTTTTCAGAAACGCGGAGCGCGAACCGTTTACGCAATGGGTTTCAGAAACGCAAGCAGCCAGAGACAGAATTGCGTTTGGACAGACGAGGAGACGGCGCCACGAGCGCTCAGGAGAACGGAGCGACTGGAAGAGAAAAAAGTC
>CACYBR010000215.1 GCA_902772705.1 uncultured Planctomycetota bacterium | reverse complement strand
ATCAATCGTCGAAACGCGAAAAAAGCGCGTTTTGACCGTTCTACGTATGGGAGTCGATTATGAAAGGCGTTTCAATCAGGAATAACGGCGGTTTTACGCTCGTTGAGCTTCTCGTTGTGATTGCAATTATCGGGATTCTCATCGGACTGCTTCTTCCCGCAGTTCAGGCGGCGCGCGAGTCCGCGAGACGCGCGCAGTGTTTCAATAACGTTAAACAATGGGGACTTGCGTTGATGAGCTACGCCGACGTTCAGCGCGGTCTGCCGCAATTTACCAGTTGGGGGCGCAGCGCGACCTCTTCAAACGTCTACAATACGGGCTTTTCGATTCACGCGCGGATTCTGCCATATATTGAGCAGGGTTCCTTCATGCTGGGAGTCGACTTTGGCGATTACGACTCCGATCGCGTGTACTGGAACAAAACGGCCATTAACCCACGACTTTACGAGAAATGTGATTTTCCCTGCGCGACGCTGTGGTGTCCAAGCGAGGATCAGCCGAACAAAGCTCTTCAACCAAGAAATGACAATCTCTATGCGAACAACGTCAATTACGTCTTCTGCACCGGCTCCGGCGTTGACGCAGGAAACTGTCTTGACAGGCGTAAAAACGACGGGACGTTTCGCTATGTTCAGACGTCCTATGCGACGATGACCGACGGAACGTCCAACACGATGGTCGCGTCTGAGGCGCGGATGCAGTTTGAGTCCTATCCGTCCCATCCGCAAGAGCGCGATATGGATCGGCTTTCGGTTCTTGGCGACGGCGCGGTCGACGATTACGTCAATCCCGACCTGGAGAGTATGCGCGCGACCGCGTCCTTGTCGCATCGCTGCTCGCCATGGATTACAGGTCGTCACTATGCGACGGGTTTTTCCGCGTATTCTCTTCCCAACGCGAAGGTTCCCGGAATCTGGCTTCGCGGTTCCGAACTGATCTTCGAGGGCGCGTCTTCGAACCATCCGGGGGTCGTTGTCGTCGGAATGGGCGACGGTTCCCTGCGAACAGTCTCGGACTCGGTCGAGATTGGCGTGTGGCGCGCGATGGCAACGACGTCAGGGGGCGAAACGCCCGAACTATGAACCTTTTATCCCTTGCCCTTTTAACCTTGGAATTGAAAGACAGTCTATGAGAAGAATCAAATGGAATATTATCCCCATTACGGGGTTGTTTGTTGTGATATTTTCGACCGCCGCCGTCGTTGTTCAGGGCGCGGATGATACGACGCCCATAACCCGGAAGGGGGGAGCGCCAACCGCCGGCGCGACCCCTCGCGGGGGTAACGACGCGCCGACGTCGCCAGGCGCGCGATCCGACGCAGGAGGTCGCGAACAGAGACGAGGAGACGCGCAGCGCGGCGGACGCGGATATGGGCGTTCTGAGACGGCGCCGTCCGCGCCTGTGGCGAAGATGCGCGAAAAGCTCTCGGACGAAGAACGCGCCGATCTTGAGGCGTTGCGCAAAAAGGCGCTCGCCGACGGCGTGGAGTATCTCCGCAAGGTTCAGCTTCCAACCGGCTCCTTTTCCGCGTCTCCGCGAGTAGGAATCGGACCGACGCTCATCGCCGCAATCGGACTGCTGCGCGCGGACGTTAAGCTCGACGATCCTCTCCTTGCCAGAACGCTCGCGTTTATCGAACAGTCGATCCACGACGACGGCGGTATTTACTCCGAAGGAGGACGCCTCGCGTGTTACGAGTCGTGCGTTGGCCTTGTGTGCTTCTCGCTGGCGAACAAGGCGGCAGGAGACGGACGTTACGACGAAGTCGTTGCCAAAGCGGAAAAATTCGTTCGTGGCGCTCAGTATAACGAAGCCAACGGCGCGAAGCGTGAAGACGAAAACTTTGGCGGCGTCGGTTATGGCGGCGACCAATCGACGCGGCCCGATCTTTCCAACACGCAGTTTTTTATCGAGGCGCTCCGCGAAGTCGGCGCGGACGAAGACGACCAGGCGATTCAGGACGCGCTGGTTTTTGTGAGCCGCTGCCAGAATCTTGAATCAGAAGACAATCCTGTCGCGGGTCAGTCGCGAGGCGACGACGGCGGATTCTTTTATACGTTTGTTTCTCCGGACGAGAATCCAGCCGGACAGGAAGTCAGCGGCGGTTTGCGAAGCTATGGCAGCATGACGTACGCGGGACTCAAAAGTCTGATTTACGCTGGGTTGACAGAGGACGATCCACGCGTCAAAGCCGCTTGTCAATGGATAGCCGACAATTACACGACGACGGAAAATCCCGGCCTCGGGAAACGCGGTCTGTATTACTATTACAATACGTTTTCCAAATGTCTCCAAGTCATGAACAGGGATACGATTACGGATAAAGACGGCGTCGAGCATAACTGGCGCGCCGAGCTTATTGAAACGCTCGCGCTTGCCCAAAATATTGACGGTTCATGGTCCAACGAAGAGCGGATGTGGTACGAAAACGACGCGAGTCTCGTCACGGGGTATATCCTTACCGTTTTAACCTACTGTGAGGAGAAGAAATGACGAAGGAAGCCCGGCATGAAACCGAAGAATATGCCGTCATAACGTCGCAACTGACGAAGACGTATCCACGAGGAACGGGAACGTTTAACGCGGTCGAATCGCTCGATTTGAAGGCGTTGGACGGCGATTTTGTCGCAGTCATGGGAGCTTCCGGCTCCGGTAAAAGCACGGCGTTGCATCTGATAGCTGGTTTGACGCGTCCCTCTTCTGGGAAAGTCGAAATCGGCGGTCGCGACATATACGCGCTGAGCGACGCGGAACTCACAAGATTCCGTCGTCGACGGATCGGGATTGTTTTTCAGAGTTACAACCTGATACCGCATCTGAACGCCGAAGAGAATATTCTCTTTCCTCTGCGAATCGACGGGCGTAAGCTCGATTCCGCGACGCTTGAGAAATTACGTTCGTTTTGGAACGAATTGGAGTTGACAGAGCAACTTGCGCAGTATCCAGACGCGCTCAGCGGCGGTCAACAGCAGCGCGTCGCGCTCGCCCGGGCGCTGGCGACCGATCCGGTCGTACTTCTCGCCGACGAGCCGACAGGCAACCTCGACTGGACGAGCAGTCAGAAAATCTGTCGGCTTTTCGACCGCGTCAATCGCGAGGAAAAACGCACGATCATTTTGGTCACGCACGAACCTGCGGTCGCGATTTGGTCGCGTCGCGTCGTTGTTCTGTGCGACGGCAGAATGGCGTGCGACGTCAGAACGAGCGATTTCAAGGACGCCGTCGAGTTGGCGGAATTCTATCAGGAGATAGCGCGCGGAGTCGGAGGAAACGAACAATGAGATTCATTTTAAGATCGGCGAGCTTGCGAGCGCCCCTTAAGGAGCCGATTCCGTGGGCGTTTCTGGCGTTCGTCGCGTTCCTGACGATTCTTCTTCCTTCTTGTAAAAATTTTCCAGAATCATGTATTTTGGGGAACTACGTCTTTGTCGCCGCCTCCAATACTCCAGACGGCTCTGATCAGAGTCGGTTGACGCTAAGCGCTATTGACGCTTGCAAATCGGAAAAGAACAGGTCGCCTCGAGGCGTTGCTTTTTTGGACGCGACACGAGAAGGGGCCTCAGGGGGTAGAGGCGACCGTTCTTTTCAAACCGGGTTCGGACCCGGCTCGGACGCCGTTCGCCCTGACTATGTCGAAGGTGGACGCGACGGGGGCGACGGTCGTCCTGACTTTTTCAACGGCGGTAGGAACGGCGGTCCAGAATGGACGACCGCTTGTTCCTGGTCGCTTTTTTTGTCGTTGCGCATGAGCGACAAAGTATCTTCTAACGCTGTTTCTTTATTGTTGGCTAACTGGTCCGTTTCTGAAAAAGGCATAGTCGCGGGAGGCGAACGATGGCGTTTCTCTTGAATCTGGTCGTTTCGCGAATGAAGCGAGAAAAAGCAAGGTTGTTTTTTATCCTGCTGGCAATCGCGTCGTCGTCGTGTCTTGTCGTATGGACGATCGGCGGTTTTCAGGCTCTGTTCATTGACGAAACGACGAAGGAAGCGAATTACCTCGGCGATTACGATCTTCGAATTGCTTCCCAGTCGTTTGACGGTCCGGGAGGGGAGGGCGCGCGTGGCTCAGGGAAATTTACCGGTCCGACGTCGCGGCGTTACTATGAATCGGATCAGCGTTCCCAAGGGTCCGCCGGTTCGTCGGAGGGACGTAGCCAGAGCGCCTCAAACGGAGCTGAAACCGCCGACGTCGAAGGTCGTCAGTCGCGGGAGGCTGGAGCGAGCGTAGACGGTGAAAAAAACGAAGGCGCGGCAGAAGGAGGAAGAAGCCGCGCCGACGTTTCGAACGGGGGCGCGTCCGCGAGGCGCGACAGAGGACGCGGTCAGGAAGTCGTCCTCCCCGAAGAACTGGTTCATTCCATTCGTCAGGACAAAAGCGTTTCTCAGTGCGACGAGGTTTTCGCGTTGAGGATGTACGTATACGCGCCGGGCACGCGAAAATCTATCCTTGAAGACGACGACGCCGTCGACGAAGGGGCGCGTCCGACCGTCAAGAGAGCGCTTGCCAGCGACGACGAAGACGCGTCCGAAGCGCCCGAGGGCGTTGATCCGGCTCTTCACCGTAAGGCGTTTGCCGCCTATCGTTCGACGATGGGCACGCCGCTGGGCATGGCGTCGCGTTTTCTGGCCACAACCGCGACGGAAGCGCCGTTTGAGCTCTCTGACGGACGTTGGTTCAAGACCGATCAAGTCGGCGGCAAGATTCCGCGGGAAGCGGTCATGACCGTCGGCGGCGCGAAAAAATATAACGCGAAGGTCGGCGATCCGTTGATTCTACTGAACGTTTCGTCGCTGATAGGGCGCGCCGTCGAGTGTCAACTGGAGGTTGTCGGCATTGTCGACGATCCGTGTTTCGAGGGCTTTTATGTCTCCAGCGCGCTCGGGCGCGAGCTTGGCGAAGCTTGCGACGCGCCGCCGACGACCAACGCGCTGTTCCTGAAGGTTCGCGGCGCCGTGGACGATTTTCGCGATCAATGGAGCGAGAAGCTTGCACGGACCGACGCGAGGATTGAAGCGGTCACGCGGGACGAGCTCGCGGCGCGCAGACTTGAAGCGTTCAAGCAGTCGCAGACGTTCAATTTCCAGGCGGTTAGCGGCGCGCTTTTGGCGTCTCTGGCGGCGTTGACGATCGTCTTTACGGCGCTCAATACGAGCATTGACGCGCAGCGTCGTCTTATCGCGTTCTATCGCGTTTCCGGCATGACGCGCGCGGCGGTCGCGTGCTCGATCTTGATTGAGGGCGCGATACTTGCGATTCCCGGGTGGATTGCGGGTATGCTCGCGGGCTGGGCGCTGGTTTATTTCATTTCAGGAAAGCCGATAGGCCTCAATTGTCAGAGCGTATGCTTTTCGTTCCTTTGCACGGTCGCAGGGGCTCTTTTCGCGTCGTTGGCGCCGATGATTCAGAGCGCGAAGATTAAGCCGCTGGAAGCGTTTGGCGAACATGTCTCGCGCGTTCCGTACCTCCAGGCGCGTCGCCGCCAGACGCGTCGAGTTGTCATAGCGGCGCTCGTCGGACTGGCGCTGATTTGCGCCGACGCGGCTCTTATTCGATTTTCGACAATCGACACGATGAAACGAGCGGCGCTTCATTCCGGCATAGGCGTGTTTTCACTGGCGATAGGCGTCGTTTTGCTCGTTCCGCTGGCGATTCGCGTCGCGGAATTGGCGGTGACGCCCGTCCTGGCGTTTATGACGCGATTGGATTCACGCGTCCTGCGTCGCGAACTCTCGGGCAACTCCAGTCGCGTCGTCGCCGTGGCGGTCGCGCTGAGCGT
>CACYBR010000214.1 GCA_902772705.1 uncultured Planctomycetota bacterium | reverse complement strand
TGGTATGCGGCGGCGTTGTAGCCAGACCGGAGAAGAAATTCCGTCGTTTGCTCGACCTTTTTGCGCGTCGCGTGGTAGACGATTCCCGATTCGCCGGGGACCTCGCTGAGGAATTCCAGCAGCTGACGCTCGAAGTTCTCTTTGTATGAGATCTGATAAAAAAGGTTCGGACGGTCAAAGGACGCGACGACGCAGTATGGGTCGCGTAGCTTCAGGGACGTCTTGACGTCGTTTCCCACCATTTCGGTCGCGGTTGCCGTGAACGCGGCGACAGGACATTTGGGGAAAAGGTCGACGATTTGACCGAGTTGAAGATAATCCTCGCGGAAATTGTGACCCCACTGCGAGATGCAGTGCGCCTCGTCGACGGCGAAGAAACTCAGTTCCGTACCGCGTAAAAGCTCCTTAAAGCGGTCCGTTCCGAATCGCTCAGGGGAGACATAGAGCAGTTTGAGCCTCCCGCGATCGAGCTCCTCCATGATAGACCGCCATTCTTCCATCGACGTTGTGGAGTTGAGCGTCGCGGCGTTGATTCCGTTCTTTTGCGCGGAATCGACCTGATCTTTCATGAGCGAGAGCAGGGGACTGACGACGACGCTCAGACCCGGCATGAGGAGCGCGGGAAGCTGGTAGCACAGCGATTTGCCGCCCCCTGTCGGCATAACGGCGAAGACGTCGCGTCCTGCGAGAATTGCGCGGACGATCGACTCCTGATTGGGGCGGAACGTACGATAGCCAAAGACGTCGGCGAGCGCCTGATAGATTGGATCGTTTTCTTTTGAGTCGCCGACGCTGGCAGTCTCGTTGTTTATCATCGTCATGAGAATCTGTCTCCTGCGTGGGAAAGCGCGAGCGTTATTATAACAGAGCGCGCGTTTGCGTCGAGGACGCGAAACGGTCGACGTCAACGCGTTCTTCCACTTGACGGAGCGCTCGTTTTTTCGTAGAGTCCGGGGCGGCGTCGCTCTGGCGAACGAGGAAAAATTTTACGTTTTTTTTCAGTTGGCAATTCACTTTATAGCGGCGTCGCGTAGAATAAGCATAGCGGAGTCTGTCAGGCTCCGCTTGAATCCCAAATGACTTTTTTACCCGCGCGACATTGCGTTAAGGGACAGAGATAAGGCTTCGTTATGAAATGCCAGAAATGCGATAAACCGGCGATCTTCCATATAACCGAAATGATCGACGCGCATCCTCTTGAACTTCATCTGTGTCAGGAGCACGCGTCCGAATACCTTCATCAGAACGGCGTGGCGCCAGTCGGCGCCGCCGAGAGCGACTTGGCGCTCAAAGAGCTGACCGACGATCTTATGACGGACGATTTCCAGACCTGTCCATGCTGCGGCGCCGGTTTTCAGGATTTCCGCAAGACGGGTCTGATGGGGTGCGCGAACGATTACCGCGTGTTCCGCGAACGACTCGAGCCGCTCCTCTTTGGCATGCACGGCGGAACCGAGCATGTCGGCAAGCGTCCGCGACGCGCGCGCGGAGGTTCCAACGCCGGCGCGACGCTGGTGCGCCTGCGAAGCCTGCTCGCCGACGCGATTGAGTTCGAAGACTATGAACGCGCGTCGACGTTGCGCGACAGGATCGCGGCGCTTGAGAAGGGGGAAGAATCGACGCTCGAACGCTCGAAATAGCGTTTTGCCGACTCGCGTAAAAAGAGGAGGCGCGACCCGGTCGATTGGGGTCGCGCCTTTTTTTCGGACTCGCGCCGTGCGCCGTCCCGTCAGAATCCGCGTGGGAAGCCGAAGTTTACGTTGTCGGTCACGCGCCATACGCCGTCGGATTCCAGGCGCAGCTCAACGAGGTCGAAATCGACGAGCGTCGTGAAAGGTCCGCCCCATTCTCCGGTCGCGACGCCCGACGCGCTTGCACGAAACGAGACGCGAGCGCGCGGCGGCGACGACATGCGGTTGAGCTCGTTGACTTTAAAGTCAGAGACCTTGATATTTTTAATCTGGGCCTTGCCTGGATCGACGTACACATTGGCGGCGACGCGCACCTTCAACGCGTCATCCTCAACGAAGCTCAGGACTTTGTTAATGTCGCCGGCAATAATAGCCACCCTCATTTCCTCGATCGTGCGGCGGATTCTTTTCTCATCCGTCTGAACGAAGTAGACGCAGACGACGCCTGCGACAATCGTCGCAAGCGCGGCGACGATTCCGAGCTTCATGAAAATCTTTTTGGTCGTTCCTGTTGTGAGCGCATAGCCGGTTGCGACAAACGCCGCGGCGATAAAGAGCCAAGCCAAAAGGTTGGTCGTCAGTAAATGCATTGGTATCAGTTATTTAGCGTTAGGGTTGGAGTGGACGATCATATAACGGTCCTGAACGCGCCAGATTCCGTCGTCTTCGCGTCGCAGTTCAAGGTGTAAAACGTCGCTTTCCACGAGGTAAGGAAGGCGTTGCGGAATGGGCCATACGCTTGCCGTTCCTCGGATGGACGCGTGAAACGAAACGACCGCGCATGGCGGACGAAGGTCAAGATCGAGGCTTTCGATCCGAAAATCGGTTGCGCGCGCTTCTTTGACGCGTATTTCGTGACGGTTCCGCTCGATATGTTCGCGCGTTTGCAACGCTTTTTCTGAAACGTAATTCAACGCGGCGTCGAAGTCGTTTTCAGAAACGAGCCTCACGACCTCGTTAAGCGTTTCTTCGATTTGCGCGCGCGCCTCGCGCTCCTGCCGCGCGAGTTCTTTCGCTCGCGTCGCCTCGATTTCGTGGGAAATTATAGCGCACAGCAGGAGTGAAAACGACGGAATCAGGGCGACGACGAACAGAATCTTCCCCAAAAAGCAGAGCTTGGATTTGCGAGGCTTTTTGGAGACGATCCAGTACAGGAGCGTCGGGACGGCAATCGCGACGAGGAGGATAAGGACAAGGGAGAACGTCGTCATGGGTGGATCCAGGGCGCGCGATAGCTGCGCGCCAGCAGCGCGTTGGCTTCGGCGTCATTCTTGACCATGCCGTTTTCTTCGTCCCACTCCAGCGCGCGCCCGAGCTGCATCGAAAGGTTGCCCAGCACGCAGCAAATCGTGGAGACGGCTCCCTCCTCGATATCGCTTCTAGGGCGTCCGCGATCGGCGATTCGGTCGAGGAAGTCGCGCATGTGGTTGCGAATCGCTTCGCAGCACTGACGTTCGAGACCGGGCTCCTTTTTGTCCTGCGGATACTTGTCGGTTTCGTCGAGGTAGTCCTCGCTTTCAACTTCGTTGTTGTAGTAACGATGGAAGTCATAGCCGAAGACGCTCGCCTTGAGCAGGCCGTTGCTGCCGTAGAAGTACCCGCCCCACGGATGTCGCCGATCGGGAATCTCGGACCAGTTGCGGTGGTTCCAGATCACTTCCTTATCGCCGTAATCGAAAACGACCGTTTGCGTGTCGCTGCGATTGGCGAGACCTCCACGTTTGACGTATTGACCTCCAACCGAAAAGACCTTTTTGGGATAGCGCAGATCGAGCAGCCATCGCGCCATGTCAAACATATGGACGCCCATATCGCCGAGCGTTCCGTTTCCGTACTCCATGAAGTCGCGCCATCCGCGGCTACGCAGGCACGGATAATATGGCAGCTTGGGCGCCGGTCCGCACCAGAAATCAAAATCGAACGCCTCGGGCGCTTCTTCCGGATTCTGCGTCATGGGCGCTCCAGGTCCTCCGTAATAGCTGAAGATATCGACCTGTCCGACGTTTCCGAGTTTGCCAGAGTCGATGAAACGTTCTTTTGCATGGCGCAGGTGCGTCGTGCTGCGGCGCTGCATGCCGACTTGAACGACGGCGTTGTTTCGTCGCGCCGCGTCGAGCATCGCCAGACATTCGCGCACGTCGACGCCGATCGGTTTCTGGACGTAAACGTCGCAGCCAGCGTCGACCGCCGCGATCATAGGCAGCGCGTGCCAGTGGTCTGGCGTGGCGATGAGAACGAGATCGAGATCGCGCTCGTTGAGCATTTCGCGGAAATCGTGGAATTTCTTCGGGGCGCGACCATTCTGTCGTTCCGAGACGCGTTTGGCGGAATTCTCCAGCGCGTCGCGGTCGACGTCGCAGAGCGAGACGACGTCGATACCAAACGGGGAGGATTCTTCGGCGCCAACCTGCATGAGGTGGTATAGGTCGACGTTTCCGTACCAGCCGGTTCCGATCAGCCCAGCGCGCAACGATTTTTTGGGCGCGTCTGAGGGTTCCTGGGCGCCCAGATTGGTCATGCCGGCAGTTGCGGCCGCCGCGCTCAAGCCGCCCAATCTGATAAAATCACGTCGTTTCATGATTGAACCTCGTCGTTTTTCTGTGGGGATTCGGATGTGGAATTTCCCGACGACTCAAAAAAGACCGTCGTCGCAGAACTTTTGCTGGGACTATTGTATCGAAAAGAACGGACTTACGCAATATTTGGAGAAAAGACTGGATTTTTTGAAATTATTTGCCACAATAAGAGAGGTGAAATGTAACGAAAAAGACAACGTCGGACGATAATTAGGGCAAGATAACGGAAGTTTAATGCGTAAAGAGGGCGTTAGACTCGTAAAATCCCGAATGAAACGTCTTTTGAAAAAATAATTGATATTGACCGGTCTTTGCGTAATATTCATAGTAAAGGCAACGATTGATATCGACGCTCGTCGCGTTGACGCGCGGAATTTATTCGGCGCGCGGCGGAAATCGGCGAGCTTCAGCGAGTAGCGTTGGGGAAGGATAAAGAAGATGACGATAGAAATCAAAGACGGCGTTCAGGCGACGCTTTCGACGATCCTCGAAGGCGAGAATCCCTCGTCTTATCGCGACGCGCCGATCAGTCTTTGCGGAGTCGACGCGAACGAGCGTCTTTCCGGAGGTCTCTTTATCTGCAAGGAAACGAAGTCTGAGGCTGCGATTGCCGCTGTCAAACAGGCGGCAGGCAACGGCGCGCGACATGCGGTTTTGTCCAGATCCGTCGAGGAAGAAACGAAAGGAAAGCTTCCCGAAACGCTCGAGACAATCTACGTTGACGATCCGCGTTCAACGTATGCGCGCGCGTGTCAGGCGTTTCGTGGTTTTCCGGGTCGAAAGCTGCGGCTTATCGGAATAACCGGCACCGCCGGCAAGACGTCCCTGTCCTATGTTCTGGGCGGCGTGCTGGCTGAGGCGGGAATGAAGATCGGGCTTGTCGGGTCTCTTGGCGTTTACGACGGGCTTAAACTGAGTCCGTCGCTCAAGACGACGCCGGAGCCGGAGCGTCTCGCGCAGCTTCTCGACGAAATGGTCTCCTCAGGATGCTGCGGCGCGATTGTGGAAGCGTCTTCTGTCGCGCTTGCCGAAAAGCGGCTCGCGGGTCTGGAATTCGACGCGGTGTGCCTAACGAACATTCGTCGCGACCACCTCGATTATCATGGCACGGTCGACGCGTATCGCCGCGCCAAGATGCTGATCTTCAACTATCTCAAGCCTGAGGGAATCGCGATTTGCAACGTCGACGACCGTGTGACCGACGCCGCGCTGCACCTGATTACCCAGCCGGTCTTAACGGTTGGCGTCCAGCCGACGCAGTGTTCTGTTTCGGGCACGCCGGTCGAGCGCTACAAGGGTGAGCAGACGTTCTATATCGTCGCGGGGTCCGACGCGGTTCCGATTCGCACGAAGGTGATCGGAAAAGAGCATATTTACAACTGCCTTGAGGCGACCGCGCTGGCGATCGCGTGGAAGATCGATCTCAAGACGGTCGCGCGCGGGATCGAACGCGTCGAGTACATTCCCGGAAGAATGGAGCGCATCGACTGCGGTCAGCCCTTTGGGGTCTATCTGGACCGAGCGAGCACGCCTCACGCGCTGACGGCGGCGCTTGAAACGCTCCGTAGCGTAACGTCGGGCGCAATCTACTGCATTCTTTGCGCGCCGGGCGACAAGGACCGCAGCAAGCGCCAGCTTATGGCGGTTGCGGCCGAGTCGAACGCGGACGTACGAGTCGTCACGAGCGGCAATCTTCCGGAGTCGCAGAGCGAAGAGGCGCTCAACGACCTTCGACGCGGCTTTTCGTCGCGAGACGCGTTCCGGGACGAGCCGGACCGACGCAAGGCGATTGTCTGGGCTCTCTCGCAGGCGGGACTGGAGGACGCCGTTCTTGTCGTGGGTCAGGACGTTTCGACGCTTGCGTCAATCAACGAACTCTTCGTGCCGGATCGTCAGTTTATCCGCAACTGGCTCTATGATAATCAGCCGAGCGCCGAATCGTACTGGTACAACTGACCGCCGCGTCAATGTGAGAGCTTTCGTCCGACCGTGAACGTTCTGCTTTTCGTTCACGGTCGTTTTTTTTACGCGCAGACTCTGGACTCGCGGGTATTGTTAAAAACGCGCTTTGTTTTATAATACGCCTGTTATAATCGCGCGGCGGTCGCATGGGAAATTGCCCTTTCAGCGGCCCCCCATAACCCAAAGGACGACTACAATGAATGCTAACGTGGTTCTGCAGACGTCGATTCCCGGCATGACTCCGAAACGCGGCAAGGTCCGCGACGTCTACGACTTCGGAGATAAGATCCTTCTTGTCAGTTCCGATCGCATCAGCGCCTTCGACTGGATCCTGCCAAACGGCGTTCCGGATAAGGGTAAGACGCTCAATCAGACGGCAGAATTCTGGTTTGAGACGCTTGGCGTTCGCAACCATGTCATAACGACGGACGTCGAGAAGATTCCCTTTCCGGAAGGGACGGATCTTAAGCAGTTCGAGGGACGTTCCGTTCTCTGCAAAAAGACGAACGTCGTCATGATCGAATGCGTCGTTCGCGGGTATCTCGCGGGCTCCGGCTGGAAGGAATATCAACAGTCTCAGACCGTATGCGGGATTAAGCTTCCGTCGGGTCTCGTAGAAAGCGCCAAGCTCCCCGAACCGATATTTACGCCGTCGACGAAAGAAACGACGGGTCACGATCAGAACATCACGTTCGAAGAATGCGCGTCGCGCGTCGGGCTCGACGTCGCTTCGAAGCTTCGCGACCTGTCGCTTGACGTCTTTAGTCGCGGGAGCGAATACGCGGCTAAACGCGGCGTGATCGTCGCGGACACGAAGTTTGAATTTGGCGTCGACGAAGACGGCGAGATCATTCTTATTGACGAAGTCCTCACCCCGGATTCCTCTCGATTCTGGCCCGCGGACCTCTATGAACCGGGCAAGAGCCAGCCGTCTTTCGACAAACAATTCGTTCGCGACTGGCTCCTGCAGTCCGGTTGGGACCGCAACTCCGAGCCTCCGCGGCTTCCGGACGACATAATTCTCAAAACGCGTGAGAAATATCTTGAGGCGTTTGAGCGTATTACCGGACGCAAGCTGAAGTTCCAGTCCGAACTCTGAGCGCGATAACGCGTCGAAGGGAACGCGCATGGGCCGCGCCGTTCCCTTCTTTCGTAGACGACGGTCCGGAGGCGCCGCGAATGTCGGAGAAACGCGTTTTTTCCTCTCTTCGTCGCGCATGGCGAAACAAGCCGTCGTGGGCGGTTCCGCTCGCGCTCTTTATCACGACGTGCGTCACGACGACGTTTGTCGGGTATATAACGTACTCTTACGGTTCCATGTCGCGCGCGCTCTGGTTCAGCGTTCCTCTCATGACGATCCTTTCAGCGCATGAGCTGGGACATTATCTCCAGTTGCGCCGGCGCGGGATTCCCTCGACGTTTCCACTCTTCCTGCCAGCGCCGCTTCCGCCCCTTGGAACGCTTGGCGCGATTATGAGGATCCGCGCGCGGATACCGGACCGGCGCGTACTTTTCGAGATGGCGGCGAGCGGACCGGTCGCGGGGCTGGTTGTTTCGCTGATTTTCCTGTGCGTAGGACTTTACAAATCAAGCCTCTCGTCGACGCCTCCGACGGACGACATGCGATTTTTAACGTTCGGCGCGCCGCCCATTATGCGCTGGCTCGCGCGACTGATTCTCGTCGGCGAGACGACCGGCGCGCGATTCGTTTTGCTGCATCCGTGCGCGATCGCCGCATGGGTCGGGCTGCTCCTGACGTCGCTCAATTTAATTCCCGTTGGTCAGCTCGACGGCGGACATATAATCTACTCCCTTCTTCGAAGACGTTCGACCTTTTTTTCGTACGTTGCGCTCGCGATCGTTTGCGTCGTCGCGGCGATTTTTCGGTTTTGGGGCTGGTTTATTTTCGTCGCGCTGATCGCCGCGCTGGGCTTTAAGCGGGTTCCAACGAGCGACGATACGCGTCCTCTTGGCTTTTGCCGCGCCGTTGCCGCGTGGTTGGTTCTCGCGTACCTCCTTGTGGGCTTTATTCCGCGTCCCGTCTATATCGACGAACCAACGCCTGAGACTGATAGCGTCGCGAACATAGACGTTTCGGAGCGCGGTCCGCTCGTTTTTCACATCGGGTCCGGACGCTGATTTTCCCTGATTCGATAGACGTTTCCCTGGAAAGGCGTTTTCATGTCGACGCTCTTTTTGACTTTTCCGCTCTTTGCCGAAGGATCGTTTGTTTCCTTCGTGGCGACGCTGGGACTGGCGATTGTCGCCTTCCTGATTTTTGGGCTGATTCTGGCGATTCCAGCGTTCAGAGGCGGCAAGATCAAACGAACGTGCGCGTGCGCCGGCTCGAAAAGAGCGTTGCGTATTCTGGAAGAACGCAAACGAGCGGAGATAGACGCGCGGCGGTATAAGCCCGAAACGGTCGACGTTGCAAATCTCCCTCTCGCGTCGTCTGAGCTTGCGGAGTGGGCGCGTTCGTCGTCGCGCGTCCGCGAGGAGCCGACGAAGGACCGTCGTTCCTGATTCCTTTTTTTTCTGCGCTTGTTTCACCGCGTCAGGCGTCGTATAATTTCAGCGTAAAGATTTGGACGCCTTCCTGAAGCGAAATCGTAATGGAGAAACGATGAGTAAGGAAAAGAGCAATAAGAACAAAGACGTCTCTCTTGGGCATCGGCACTACTGGACAGACACGCAGGGCCATGCGCATCGCGTGGTCTTTGACGAAAAGACGCTCGAAAAGCCGCGCGCGACGTGGATCGTGCTCACAACGGTGACGCTTCTGGCGTTGATTGTCGGCGTGGCGCTCATTATTTCGATTCATCCCGCGACGAACGTCAAACCCTTTGTCGAGACGCCGCGCGCCGCCCCTGTCTTCGTCCTCGCTCGCACCATTGACGACGGCGTCGCGTCGCACGCGACCGCTATTGCCGCCGGGTGGAACGACGAATTTTTCCTCGCCGGCGACGACGGCGTTTCTCTGTACGAATCAACCACAGGAAAGAAGCTCGAAACATGGAGCTTTGACGAGAAGATCGCGCCGACTGCGCTCGCGTTCGTCGCGGATGAAAACAGCTCCGCCAACGGTCTGCTTCTCGTCGGGTACCCGGAGAAGGTCAAATATCTCCAGTTTTCCCTTGATCAGGTCGTGCCGGCGAGCGGCGCGAACGACGCGACGCTTCCCGGCGACGCGGACGCGGAAACGGAAGCGAACAACGCCGTCGTTCGGACCGCCGACCATGGCGCGTTGGGCGCCGCGCGAACGCTTCTGACTAAGACGGGCGCCGATATTCGAGGATTGGAGTGTTCCGGGGAGCGACTTTTTGTCGGCGACTATGGCGCGGGCCGCGTCTGGCGTTATTCTCTTAAAAAGCTCTACGCGCTCGACGCGGGTTCGCCGGAACCGACGCCAGACTGCGAGCTGGGGGCGCCGGACGAAACGCGCGGTTATCCCGGACTCAAGCCGACGTTTCAGCGGAATTTCTGTATGTCGTACCTTCGAGAGAAGAACACGCTTTTTGTCGCGAGTCCCGGTCTCTTTCGGGTCGACGCGTTCGATCCCGAGACAGGCGTCTGGGCGGCGGAGCTCTCCTGGAGCAAAGCGCCGGGCGTGAACAACGCGTTTCATGGCGCGTCGAACCCGATTGCGATCGAAGCGTTCAGCGATCGTTTTCTCGTTGCGGAATCGGGAGTCTTTCTGAACGCGTCGCGTCAGCGTCTCTCTCCCCTTCGCATGTTCGACTTGGGAGGAGAATGGATCGCCGACGTCGACGCCGATTACTCTCAGCGTCCGGACGACACGACGATCGCGTCCGTTTCCGCCTCCGCCGGTCTCAATCGTTTCTTCGTGCTCAACACGGACGGAACAGTCGACGTCTGGGAAGCGCGTTGAATCGCGCCGAACTTCGCGTCGA
>CACYBR010000213.1 GCA_902772705.1 uncultured Planctomycetota bacterium | reverse complement strand
GGCGTCTCGACCGTTCAGGGCGCGACGTTTGCCCCCTTCGCGCTCACGTCGTCCGTGCGCTACGCTCAGGGCGAAAGAACGATCTCGCTCGGTCTTTCCGGCTCCGATAACGCTCACGCCGATATTCGATGGTATTACGTAACCGAAGACGGCGACGTTGAAATCGAAGAAGCGACGGGTCTTCTCGAATATTCGCCCGTCGACGCAACTTACGACGTTCGAATCGTCGCCACGGGCGTCGGCGATTCCGAGGGCATGAGCCTCGAAACGATAATTGACAATTCTGACGACGAGTCCCCCGACGACGCGTCTTACGCGCTTCTCGCAACGGCGTTTGCAGAGTTCGTCGACGACGAATTTGGAGAAGAGTTTTGACGGAGCCCAAAATTTTGAGCTCTGACTTCGATTATTAGCCCAAAGGACGTTCCTCAGACTTGGAACGTCCGCTGGCGCTTTTGACAGGAAATCTTATATATTGCAATTTCTTGTTAAATCCGCTATTGTTGTTAAAATAAGGAAGTTTTTCGTTTCTTTCGAGAATCGAACGCGGCGCTGAAGAGGAGCGTCGTAACAAGTTATGTTCTCGTTAAGATACGTTTTTAATTGCAATTACACGCATTTTAGGCAGAAATCGCGCGGAGCCCATGAACAATAAAGGATTTCAAAACAGCGTTTTTCATAAAACGCTAAAGAACGTCGCCCCCAATGATCGCGCTCCCCGATTTCAATCTCCTCGTTTTGTTTTTTTTGAAGCGTTGGAATCTCGCACGCTCCTTTCTATTTCGCCCAGCGAAATTCCCACGTCTGCCTTTGAAACCGAAATAGTCGCGCCAGCCGTCGTCGACGACGGCGCGATAGCCGTCCCGCTCGAAACGATAGACCTCTCTGCCAGCGACGCTACGCTCGACGCGGCGAATCATCCCAAATCGTTGAAAATTCTTCTCATTGGCAATAGCCTGACGGAAGACGCACGAACGTTTCTCGCAGACGCCGCCGCCCAGTATCCTGGAATTGCTCCCGAGAATATTAAGCTCGGTTGTCTCTATCAGGGCGGTCGTTCGCTCGGATATTTCGCGAACTGCGCGCGAGTTGAACGCGGAGCCGATCCAAGCGAATACGATAACGACAGCTATGGCTATACCAACGACCAGAGCAAGAGTCAGGTCGACGCGCCTAACAACGGCTATCTGGACGCCTCTCAAAATTTCTGCGAATACTATGAATGGAACGGTTTGGAATGGAAACTGATTAAGGACGTCAAGAATCGCGGCGAAAAGACGATCGAATACGCGACGACTCTGACGGACTGGGACGTCGTTCTCATCCAGGGATTCTACCATGATTTCGCGGACGGGTCCGTAGCGAACGCTTACAACGGAACCCAATCGTCATTCTCGCCAGACAAGGCGGACGATCCCTATAATCTTAAGGAGAGCCTCTGCTCGAATCTGGAATATCTTTGCGATTACCTAAAATCGCTGAACGAAGATATCAGCGTCGGCTTCTATGTGCCGACGATTCATCACGAAACGCAAACATGCTGGCTCGACGGCGATATGTTCGGTTCGATGGTCCGTACAACCGAGTACGTTCTCAACAACACGTCGTGCGTTGACTTCGTCGTGCCCGGCGGCGCCATTCTGGAAAACGCCAAGACGACCTATCTGGGGTCTCTAACCTACGACGACCCCAGCGGCAGAGACGTCGTGACCCAAGGGCTCCGACGCGACACGATCCATTCCTCCAATTATCTTGGAAGAGAACTTCTGGCTATTGGAATTGTGGAATGCGTTGTTAACTACCTGTATGGCGACGAAGCCGACGTCCGAAGCGATTATGATCCGCTCATGAAGATGGAATCGCCTTCCTATGATTCGTTGCCCTTAGGCTATGCCGACGTCGTACGCGCCGCCGTGGCCGCCGCTGTGGAAAATCCGCTGGAAATCGTCGATCTTTCAGCATTGGGAACAAAAGATCCGGCGCTCGTCGCTTTCGAAGCGGCAAAAGAACGCGCCGACGCCGGCGGCGACGTCGAAGAATGTCTCGCGGCGGCGCGAAATGCGCTCTCCGAAAGGCAACTTGTCGATCTCGTGATCAACTATGAAGATGACAACGGCGCCGCTTCCCTGAGCTTCACCTACGGCTATACGACGTCCGATTCCCTTTTGATCGCCGCCAGAAAGTCGGAGATCAAAAACTCGTCGGCGTTCGTCGTCGTAAACTCTCTCAACGACGTCGTCGACCTGACTGACGGACTCGTCACACTCCGCGAAGCTATTACGATCTACGCCAACGACGGCGACGCCATTATCTTCTCCCCCAAACTCGCCGGCGCAACGATTTCAATCAACGGCGCCCAAATCGACGTCCATAAAACGCTTACGATTGACGCGTCCGCGTTATATGACGAAACAAACGGCGCCGCCGGACTCTCGATCGACGCGGGCGGGATTTCCAGAATTTTCGAAATCGTATCCGGTAAAACGACGCTCAAAGGGCTCAGACTCGTCGGAGGCTCTTCGTTCGAGTCGGGAGGCGCAATCAAAGTCGACGCGTTCGCTTCGCTTACGCTCGAAAACGTCGTTCTTCAAGGGAATGTCGCGGAGCTCTACGGCGGCGCAATCGGAGCCGACGCGACCGCCGCGGTCTCCGTTGTCGATTCGTCTCTCTTCGGCAACTCCGCAGGACTGCTCGGCGGCGCAGTTTACGCTTCTTCCGCGTCGCTTGACATTGCGAATTCAATCCTATCCGAAAACGCCGCGCAATTCGGCGGCGCCGTCGCCGCGACCGCTTCCGCGACGCTAACGATCGACGCAAGCGTGCTACATGACAACGTCGCAACGCATTCCGGCGGCGCGGTCTATGCGACCGGCGTGAACGCCGTGCGAACGATTACAAACGCCAAAATCCATCATAACGTCGCCAACTCGGGAGCCGGCGTCTACTCGTCCGGCTACCAGTCCGTTTTGACGCTTCAAAACTCAAGCGTATATCAGAACACGTCCGTTCAGGAAGGATCCGCGCTCGAGGTTAAGACGGGTAAGCTTGACGTCTATCATTCGACAATCTCCAAGAACGTTTCGAACGGAAATTCAGCGGGCGTCTACACTTACTATGCCGACTCATATTATTACAATTCGATCGTCATCCTCAACGTCGGCAGCAACCTCGTCAAAAAGGGCGGGACGACCAGCGCTTTCAACGTCCTTTCTAACGTGCGCAACTGGTCGAACGACAACGCCGTTTGGTATCTTTACAATAATAAATCGCCGCTCTTCACGGACGCCAATAATGGAGATTTCACTCTTTCGGCCAACTCTCAGGCGTTTGACAAAGGGGACGACGCATTCGTCGCAACCACGCGCGATCTTGCCGGAAATTGGCGCGTTATGGGCGATTCAGTCGATCTTGGCGCGTACGAATACGCGATCGCAGAATCCGCCTCGACGACCGTCGACTCTCTTGTGAACGCGATCGATCCATACGACGGTCTTATCACGCTTCGAGAGGCGGTCGAAGTCTATGCGTCAGAAGGGGACGCCGTTCGTTTCACCCCCTATCTTCAGGGAGGAACAGTCTCGATAAATGGCGACGACGTCACGATTTCGCCGTCGCTTAAACTGGACGCGCGCACGGTCAGGCTCGCCGAGTCCGTCGATTACGACGCATGTTATGAACCGACTGTCAATTGGCAGTATGACGATTCGACGCGAAAAGCAACCCTTGAGTGGGCGCCGATCGCCAACGCGACGAGTTATCTCGTCAAAATCAGCAAAGACGGGGGAACAACGTGGCTGACCTACGCGCGGGATCTTGCGGACACGTCGTGCGTCGTCAATGGTCTCTATTTCGGAACGACTTACGCGTTCATTGTTTACGGGTACAACGCTTCTCGGGAGAAGCAGACCGAAACACGACGCGTCGTTTTCGATCCGTCGACTTGTTTCAATCCTAAACTAACCGCAAGTTATAACGCCGCGACTCGTCAGGCCGCTCTCTCCTGGGACGCAATTTCCGGCGCCGAAAGTTATCTCGTCAAAATCAGCAGGGACCGTGGAACGACGTGGTTGACCTACGCTCGGGATCTTACAGACACGTCGTGCGTCGTCAATGGGCTTTATCAAGGAAAGACTTACGAGTTCATGGTTTACGGTTACAGCGCTTCCCGAGAGAAACTTACCGAGACACGACGCGTCGCTTTCGAACCGGCGATCTATTTCAATCCCGAACTTGCCGCAAGTTATAGCGCCGCGACTCAACAGGTCACGCTCTCGTGGAACACAAACCCCGGCGCCGCGAGTTATGTCGTCAGTTTTAGCCAAAACGACTTAAAGCAACGCGTTTACGTCGACTCGCTCGAGGAAACGGAGTGCGTCGTCGACAACGTGAGAGCAGGCAGTTCTTACACTTTCAGGGTTTACGGAGTCGACAAGGACGGCGTACCCCTTTCCGCGACGCTTGAGTCAACGCTTGCGCCAATCGAGATGAACGTCTCGCTTGTGACCGGAACAGCCGGAACCGTCTGCAACGTTACGCTCGCCGGCGCCAGGTCCGCGTCTGCCGACGTTAAATGGTATTACGTCACGGACGAGGGCGACGTCGAGATCGAAGAGGCGGCGAATTTGCTCCAATACGCGCCAACCGACCTCCAACACAATATCAAGGTTGTCGCGACTGGAACGGGATTTTCTAAAGGTTCCAACGCAACCCAAACGATTCTCAACACCCTTAAATCCAGTTATAACACAGAAACCTCGCTCACGACGCTGACGTGGGACGCGATTGACGACGCGGAAAGCTACCTCGTCATGATTAGCCGCGACAACGGGATCACATGGACGACCAGCGTCAAAAACCTGACGGAGCCTGCGGCAACCGTGAGCGGACTTAGCCCGGGCAAAAGCTATAACTTCATGGTCTACGGAGTTGCTTCGAACGTCAGAACTTCCGTTCAGGGGACGACGTTCGCGCCAATTTCAGTCGACCCCTCGGTTGTGTACTATGCCGCTGGAGCGAGAATTACAGCGACGCTCAAGGAAGCGGAAAACGCCGCTTGCGACGTCAGATGGTATTACGTAACGGAAGAAGGCGACGTCGAGATCGAGGACGCCGTCAACGCCACGCAATTCCTGATCTCTGATTACGCTTGCGACGTCAGGATTGTCGCAACGGGAACGGGCGACTCCGAAGGCTCCGTCTCAGAAACAACGGTATCCTTCGGCGTTTCATTCGTTCACGATTTCACGACGCGTCAGACCGTCATGACCTGGGACGCTATCCCGGGCGCCGTAAGCTATCGCGTCAACTACAAGATCGACAATAAGACCATGTGGACGAAATACGCCGACGGTCTCGCCGAACCGTCGTTGACGATCAGCGACGTCAATATCGGATCCTTCTATCAATTCAGGATCTACGGGGTCGACGAAGCAGGAGCTTACCTTTACAAGAACCGACTTGAAGAGACCTTTGCGCCCGTCATGATCGCGGGCGAGAGGCCTCTAATCGAATACGAACCCGCCACGCGCCGCGCCGTCGTGGCCTGGGAAGAAGACCCATACGCCGCAAGTTACCAGATAAGCGTCAGTAAAGACGGCGGCGAAACATGGTCGGTCTATGCGAAAAATCTGTCGGAAAGAATCCAGACAATCAACGGTCTGTACGTTGGTAAAAGCTATGTTTTTCAGATACTTGGCTTCAACGCAGAAAAGATCCCCGTCCTCGTCAAGAAGGCCACTTTTGAACCGATAGGCCTCACGGCGTTTGTCTCTTCCAATACCATAAACGCTACGACCACAGGAGCTGGCAACGCGTCCGCCGTCTTTAACTGGTTTTACGTCACGGAAGAAGGCGACGTCGAGATCGAAGAAGCTGCGGGACTCAAAAAATTCACCCCTGAAAGGAACGATTATCCCGTCAAAATTGTGGCGACGGGAACCTCTTACGCGAAGGGATCCTGCGCAGAGATTACGGTCGGCGGCTCCGTGGCGTTTGATTACGATGAAAAAACCCGAGAAGCCGCAATGACCTGGGAAGCGATTCCCGGCGCCGAAAGTTATCTCGTCAAGCTCAGTAAAGACAACGGAACGACCTGGGTCGTCTACGCCAGAGGCCTGACAGAGACAAACGTCCTTGTTAGAGGTCTCTACGCAGGGAACTGCTATCGTTTTCAGGTATATGGAATCGCGTCCTCGGGCGCCGAAATGTCGTTCGTCGAAACAGCGTCCTTCTCGCCGATCGCCATAACGTCGTCCGTCGTAGCGTACTCGTCCTACCAAAAAGCCATTGAAATTTCTGTCAAAGGCGCGCTCAACGCGCACGCTGATCTGCGTTGGTTCTACGTCACGGAGGAAGGCGACGCCGAAATCCTGGACGCCGCCGGACAGACGCAATATACCGTGCCGAACGACAAACGCGTTCTCAAGATTGTCGCAACGGGGCTTCTCAATTCCCAGGGTTCCAACTCTGAGCTCACGCTTAACGACGCCGCAATCATGTTTGCTTACGACGGAGCGACGCAGAGAGTTACGCTCCATTGGAACATAATCAAGAGGGCGCAAAACTATCGCGTCGAAATGAGTTCAGACAAGGGCAAGACGTGGGAAGTCGTCGGCGAGTCGCTGATACGAAAAGAGCTTACGGTCAATTCCATTGCGATTGGACAGTATTACGACTTCCGAATTTTCGGAATCGACGCCAAAGGAGTCGAACTCGCCGAGGTTCTCGAGACAACCTTTACGCCCTACCCTGTCAATGACGCTCAAATTTCGTTTGTCAACTATGACGCGGCAAAACGAACGGCGACAATGGTCTGGAACGACGTTCCCGGCGCGGCAAGCTATATTGTCAAGCTCAGCAAAAACGAGGGCGAAACGTGGCTGACCTACGCAAAAGGACTCACGGAACCGACTAAAAAAGTTCAGGGACTTCAGGTCGGCATGAGATACGACTTCCGTGTCTACGCCGTCGACGAGAACAACGTCACAATCTCTGTCTCGCAAATCTCAACCTACGTCCCTGAGGTCGAGGATTCCAGTTCGCTCCTCGACGAGGCCTTCGCAGAAATCCTTTTCGAAGAGTTTTGACCTTCGTTTGACGTCGACAAAGAAAATAATAAAGGACCTCTTCCCGAAGGAAGAGATCCTTTGTCGAACAATTACGATCGGAGTCCGTTCAAATCACAGGCGCCAGTAGGCGTAACCCGCTTTTTCGTATTCGTCGCGATCCAGAATGCCCTTGATGTCAAGGAGCGCCTTCTGTCCGGGACCAAAAAAGGCGTCCAGATCGGTCATCTTGAGCTCCTTGAATTCTTTATGCGCGACGGCGAGAATAACGGCGTCCATCTCTTTGACCTGGTCTACCGTCGTGAACTCAACGCCATAAAGGCGCTTCGCTTCTGACGCGTCCGCAACAGGATCGGCGACGATCGGTTCTATTCCAAATTCTCGCAGTTCCTTGACAATGTCGAAAATCTTACTGTTACGCGTGTCGGGGCAATCTTCCTTGAAAGTAAAGCCGAGAATCGCGACCTTGGCGCCCTTAACCTGCTTTTCGGTCTTGATGAGCGTTTTGATGCAGTTCTCCGCGACATACTTGCCCATACCGTCGTTAACCATACGGCCCGAAAGGATAATCTGGCTGTGATAGCCCAGTCCTTCGGCACGGTAGGTGAGGTATTACGGATCGACTCCGATTCAATGACCTCCAACGAGACCGGGATAGAACTTCAGGAAGTTCCATTTCGTTCCCGCAGCTTCCAGGACGGACTTCGTGTCGATTCCCATGCGGTTAAAAATCATGGAGAGTTCGTTCATGAACGCGATATTAACGTCGCGCTGACTGTTTTCAATGACCTTAGCCGCTTCCGCGACCTTAATCGTGGGCGCGCGATGAACGCCCGCTTCCACGACAAGCTCGTACGTTTTGGCGACGCAGTCGAGCGTTTCCGCGTCCATGCCGGAAACAATCTTCTTGATCGTTTCAAGGCGATGAACCTTGTCGCCCGGGTTAATACGTTCAGGAGAGTAGCCGACCTTAAAGTCGACTCCGCACTTGAGCCCGGATTCTTTTTCGAGAATCGGAACGCAAACTTCTTCCGTAACGCCCGGATAAACGGTCGACTCGAAAACGATCACGCTTCCCTTGGCAATATGTTGACCGAGGATCTTGCTCGCGCCTTCGACCGGGGTAAGGTCAGGGGTATGATCGTCGTAAACCGGGGTCGGGACGGCGACGATAAAGAACTTCGCGCGTCGCAGATCTTCGGGGTTGGAGGTAAACTCGACCTTACAGGCTTTAACGCCCTCGTCGCCAACTTCGCGCGTCGGATCTATGCCAGACTTATAGAGCGCGACCTTCTCGGCGTTGAGATCAAAACCGATGACATTAATCTTCTTCGAGAAGGCAACGGCAATCGGCATGCCGACGTACCCTAAACCGACAAGTGCGAGTGTTTCCTTTTTACTGACAAGGTCCTCGTAAAGAGTCATTGTATTACCTCGTAATCTGTTAAATACGCGCAAAAGCGCAGGGCGCGACGCCACCGTCAAAAAGCGGAGTCCGGGACGGCGGTCAGCCGTCGCTCATGAAGGGGAAGCGCGAGGTCTCCGCTTGGGCGTCCGTGTTCCAATAATATTAACGCAATCGCGCGACTGGTCAAGACGCGCGGCCACGTCTCGCGGCAAGTCTTGAACGGACGATCTGCGGAATCCTGACGATCGTACGTCGTTCCGCGACAAAAACGATCGTGAGTTGAACGACGCAAAGAACCCAGGCCGCCGCCGTATATCCGCACGTTTGCAGAACGACCTGCATAACGTAGAGGACAAGAAGGGAAAGCAACGGCTTGAGTTGATACGTCAGTTTGACAAATCGCAACTGCGTGTCGGCGACGCGCATGGCGACAATAACGACAAACCCCGTCGCCGTTCCAATCGCAACGCCCATCGGCCCCCAGAACTGGTTAAACCAAAACGCCAAACCAACGGAAACAACGGCGCCAGACAGCGTCGAAACCATGATCATCGTGTTGCGTTTGAACGCGTTATAAAACGTTCCAAAGAAGCTCGAAAAGCAATTAAGCAAGCCCACGGTAAAGAGAATCGGCAAAAGATTGCCAATCGAGCGAAACTCCTTTTTGAGCATAAGGTCGGCCAGTTGCGGACAGACCGCCACGACTATCGTGGATACGACGAGAACGAAATACGTAAAATAGCGGAAAACGTCGGAGAAAAACTGATCGCGCGTCTCGCTTTCAACCTCTTTGGCGGTCGAAAATTGCCACGCCTGCTGAAAGATCGTCGCCGCCATGTTGATAATCGCCGGCAATTTACTCGCCGCGATATAGCAGCCCGCGAGCGCTTCGCCGCCTCGCCAGAGAATGATGTATCGTCCGGACATGTTCACGAACCACCATACGATTGAATTGAACATCATCGGAACGCTGAATACAATGAGCGCGACAAGCATCTTTTTGTCGACGGCGCTCAGGCGAACATATCGGTAGAGCTGCGACGCGAGAAGATAATACAACGACGTCGTGTAGTTCGAGACGACGAGCGAATAAAGATAACCTTTAACGCCCAGTCCCAAATAACCAATGAGGACAATATTGGACAGCGACAGGGTGAGAACGTCGATCGGACCGCCCATCGCGAAGCGTTTCGAATGTCCAAAGCCTCGCGTGATACTCCCCAACATCATTTTAAGAGCCTCGCCAAGGAGGAGGACGCTGAAGAAACCGATATATTCTATCGGTTTGATATTGTTGAGAACAACCGTGCCGAGCGAAACGAGAATCTCGCCGATCAAAACCACAAAAAGACCCGACGACAGCAACTTTTTACGGTCGACATTGTCTGCGGCATAGCGAAAGACGCCGCTTGCGACGCTCAGCGTCGCCACTGGCATCAGGAGCTGCGAGAAATTAAAGACAAGTTCCGCCGTTCCATATTCCTCTGGCGCCATGAACGACGTATAGAACGGCAGCAGCAGGAATTGGATAACCTTAACGAGCAGACTGCCAAACGCAAAGACGCCAATATCCAGAATCAGTCTGACCGCTCTGCCGTGTTTCTGGCCTGACATTTGCTAGCAATCCTCAATCATTACTTTTCGTTAAGAAAACAAATCTCTGACTCGCCAAGCCACGTCGTCAACGAGCGGGTCTGACGTTGGTTCCGTCGGGTAAATATTCGCGAATCGGCTTCGCTGGATTGCCGGCGACGATCGTGTGCGGGGGAACGTCCTTAGTCACGACGGCGCCGCTGGCAACGCCGCCGCCCTCGCCTACGGTCACGCCTGGCATAATGAGCGCGCTCATGCCGACGAAGCAGTTGTTGCACAGTTTAACCGGCTTGACGATATGGTCGACTTCGTTGAACTTCATTCCATACTTAAAACCGCTCAGATCCCGCTTATGCGTCAGGATCTGCACGTTGGGGGAGATGAGCGCGTCGTCGCCGATCTCGATCGCTTCCGGATGCGCGTCAAAGTAGACGCCTTGCCCAATAAAAACGTTCTTTCCGACTTTAACCCCGCACCATCGCAGGAGTCTTGGCGCGAGCTTCGTCGAAATAACGGGAAGAATAGTGCAATATCGAATGAAGTGATTCATGATATAGATATTTCGGAACGATCTCAGCTTGCGGCAGAGGCCCATGACGATTCTCCCTGTTATCAAGCTTTCACAAGCGTCAACGCGAAAGCAAGGTTTCTTTTTACGAGAACGGGACGGTCCAGCGTAGACCGTCCCGTCCAAAGACGACGCCGTCAATTTTATAGCAACAAACGCCGCCTTCAAGTCCCGCAGATTCCCACGCTCAATATTTCAAGCGGTAATAATTCAAGACGCGATCGCGCAGAGGCGCGTCGAATTCGCGTTGGTTCTTCAGTAAAAAAGGCTCTTTCCGAAGAGTGGGAAAGAGCCTTTTTCTGAAAAAACAGTCTTTCGCAACCGCAATCAGTCGAGCTCGTCTTCGCAAACGACGCGGAAACCGACGTTGAACACGCGTTGCCACGACTCGTATTCGCCGCGAACGCCCGCGCGCGCCCACTTGGGACGATCCCGCCATGAACCGCCGCGCGCGACCTTCTTCGCCTTCACGTCGCCCGCGTTGCGACCGTCGTCGTCCTTGTACGGGTACGGCTTATAGTCGGACGCGGTCCATTCGGCGACGTTTCCGAGCATATCATGGAGTCCCCATGGGTTCGGGAGATAGCGTCCAACCTCGGTTTCGATCATATTGCCGTCGTCGACCGAATCGACGCGCGGAATAAAGGCGCGCCACTCGGGGGGATTGGCAATCGGCTGCGGATTAACGCCCTGCACGACGAATTTGGTCGTCTGGGAATCGGAGAGGTTCTCAAACTTTCCGAAATC
>CACYBR010000212.1 GCA_902772705.1 uncultured Planctomycetota bacterium | reverse complement strand
GAGGTAGAGCGCTTTCTTCATGTTGTCGCTTTGAGGATCGAGTTTCTCGACCGCCTGATCGTAATGCAGCGCCGCGAGCGTGTACTGTTTAATTTGCTGGAAGCACTGACCGAGCGCCAGAAGACATTGACCTGCGATTCCTTCGTCTTTTTTAGCCTTTTGAAGCTCGCCGATCGCTTCTTTTATCTGACCGTGCTGCAACAGGAAAGAACCAAGCTCCCAATGGAGCGGCGCTTCGTTCGGAGAAAGCTTGAGACGATAGATAAGGTTTTCATACGTCTTTTGATCGTAAAGCTTTTTCTGCGCGGCGTACTTCTCCTTGAGCGCGTCCGAAGGCGCTTTTTTATACTGTTCGGTAATGCGTGAGAGTTCGGAGCCAGCGCGGTTCTTCTGGACGTCGAGAAGGATCGGATAATAGACCGGATCGTCCGGGTACGCCTTGAGCGCGCGTTTGCACGCGTCTTCCGCTTTTCGGTAGTTGCCCTTCTGGAAGAAGTGGTCGATGAGTTCGGAGAACGCTTCGCGATCCTGCGGATTCTTTCGCAATCTCTTTTCGATTTTGTCCTCAAACGAAAGCTGCTCGCCTTCTTCGTTCTCGTCCTGCTTCGCGCCGCGCGGCGCTTCCTGCACGCGGTTGATCGTCCGTTCGAGCATGAGGTCGCTGACCATTTTGCCAGCTTCCGAATCGTCGGGATTGAGTTTGAGAACGCGGTCCCAGCAGTGGATCGCATTTTCATATTGACCGCGATCGCCCAGTTCGCGCGCCGCGATCCTGTTAATGTCGACGTCGTCCGGCGCGCTTTCGACCGCGTGCTTGAGATAAGCCAGACCCGCTTCGTCGTAGCCCGCCTCAAGGCACGCCATGCCCATGGAGACGTAGCTCTGCGCGTCCCAAGGGTCGCGCTTTAACTTTTTGACGCCTTCCTTGATGGTCGTCTTGAGATCTTTCCCCTTTCCGAGGGGCGACGCCTTAGTCGCTTTTTTGAGGAAACCGAACGAAGATTTCTTTTTCGTATTCCCGAATTTAACGCGGAGATTCGCGATAAACGAATTCATGTACAAAATGTTGGCAGGGTCGCCAATGACGCACTGCGCAAACATTTCGGTCGCATAATCGTGGTCGCCGATCTGCATTTTCTGGTTGCCGTATTCGAAGCACTGCTGAAGTCTGGCGCGCACCGCCGGTTTAATTTCGGGAAGGGGTTCCATAAGATTTCTCCTGCAAATTTCAAGAACGACGCGCCGCACGCCGGCTCGCGCGTGGCGGGAACGCCTCTGCCGTCATTATAGCGCGCCCATTATCCTCTTTCAACGAGAAAGCGTTATTTCTTCCAAAGTTTTTACATCAGAAACGACTTATCCATTCCGTCATAACGAAAGAGGGACCGTCGCGCTGGCAACGGTCCCTGATGGATTTAAGCGAGCAGACTGACGTCAGAAGGGCAGAAGCTCCGGAAAGTCGTTGAGCGGATCGCTCGGCTGACTTGGAATATTCGCGTCGCCTTCCTCCCCCGCTACGGGAGGCGCCAGCGGGGCGCTTGTCGGCTGAGTCGCCGCAGTCTGACTGATTGACGGGTAGCCGTCAAACCCTCCGGAACTTGCCGGAGGCGCCGTCGGTTGAGGCTGGAGCCGCTGGTTTGTCTGATTCTGATTCCGAATGGGCTGGAACGCTACGCCGGCGTTTTGCGGCTGCTGGAACTGAGGCGTTTGCGCAGACTGACTCTGAGGCGAGAAACTTGTCGTCGGGACGTTTGTCGTTTGCGCGAATCCTGACGAAGCGGACGTTTGCGAACCATACAGGGCGCCTGAGTTCTGACTGGACGGCGCGACGCCCGTGATCGCGGTCTGCGCGTTTTGCAGTTCCTGTTGGCTCAGTATTCTCTTAGCGAACTCAGACTCGGAGGCGGGCACGATCTGCGGAGTGGGACCAGCGGAAGCGGCGTACGGGTCGGTAGCGCCGGGAACAGACGACGTCTGAAGCGTTGTGATTCCTCTTGCGGCCGCTTCTCTTGCGGTCTGAGTCGGCGGGACCGCCGCTACGGAAGACGGGAAGGGGACGAGTCCGTCGCTGGTTGTGTTGTTCGCCGTATTGACGGGCGCGGCGGAGGCGGCGCCTGGACGGTTGGTTACGTTGAGCGTCGGTTGTGTCGCCGCGGTTTGCGCGACGCTTTGAGCGTTGTTCTGATTTTGCGCGATTCCTCGGTCCGTTTGAGTTTCCGTTCTGACCTTCTGGTAATTCGTTGGCGGAACGACGCCAGCCTGCGACCCGGCGGTTGATTTGACGCCCAGATCGATCGCTTCCGCGTTGACGTCGGTTGGTCGCTTGAATATGGACGCCTCGAGCTTCGACGAGTCGTTGAGCGTCGGCGTTCCGAGGTTGACGATGAGCGTTTCGTTTGCCGTCGAGCACTTGATCTCGAGTTTTTTGGGCATGACGACGCCGGGATTGTCGACGTACTGCTGTTCCCGAACGAAGACAGAAAGGACGGTTTCGCCCTGAGGGTTCTGGACGTCCTGACGCTGGATCGCCGCCGTCAGAGGCTCAATGTAAACGCGTTTACGATAGACCCCGTCGGGGCGTTTGTCGACCACGGTCAGAAGAATCTCGCCTGCGGACGTCGTTCTGTTTTCAACGTTTTCTTCTTTGATTTCAACGACTCCGAGCGCTTCCGGGAACATTGTCGGATCGATCGGGATCGCTCTGGCAAGATTGCTTCCCTGATACTGGTCGAGCTTGCAGTAATAAAGCTCTTTCTCGTTTTCGAAGCTGCTCCAGAACCAGAATTGTTCGCCGTCGCAGCCGAGATCGAGAACGCGTCCGACGACGGCCGCCGTGCCAACGACTCTTAATTTATTGGGTCGTTCAAAGAAGAGACGACTGTTGGCCCATCCCGGCTGGTTCGCGACGCCGACGGATCCGTTCATCGCCGTGATCGATTTGATCTTCTCGCTGTTCGAGTTGATCGCGGCGCAAAGCTCGCCGGTTGAAGCGTCTTCAGCGACAACCTTCGGCAAATTAACCTTCTTTGTCGTTTGACATCCCGAGGAGAAAAGGGTCGCCACGCAAACCGCGACCGTCGCGACTGCGACCGCAAGCGCGCGCGATTTCACGGAGCATGAAACTTTTCCGCAGAGACGAACAGACCTGATCATTTCGGGCGTTGACATGTTTCTGAAGGGAAATGGGCGATAATCCTCGCGTCGGACGTTCACGACGTAGACGCGCGCGGTCTGATCTGGCGCTCAAGCATGTTGAAAAGACGTCTTTAACAAGCGCTTCGAGACCATCCCAGACGCATGGTATAAATATACGGACGAGTCGGACTATAATGTTTTTCCTCTTTCGCCGCAAGCTCGTTTTTGGAACGCGTTCGCGT
>CACYBR010000211.1 GCA_902772705.1 uncultured Planctomycetota bacterium | reverse complement strand
CGACGTCAGAGGAACCCTGAGCGACGTCGGTGAAAAATGCAGACAAGGTCGCTTGCAATCTCCTGCGGTTATTGTCATAGGTAAGGTTGCAAGCTTGAATTTAAAGAATGAACAGACGTAGCGCCATCGCTCATTCTCGCAAATCACAAACGCGAATCGTTTGAAACGACGAACACATCTTATGTGAAGGAATAGATTATTTACATGACGTTACAGCAACTTCTTTACGCCGTGACGATTGCTGAAAAAGGGTCCGTCAATAAGGCGGCGAACGAACTTTACGTTTCACAATCGACGTTGTCGAGCGCTATTCACGATCTCGAAAAAGAGACGCGTACGACAATCTTTACCCGTACGAATCGCGGAGTAGTCGTTACAGCGGACGGCGAGGTTTTGTTGAGATACGCAAAACAAATACTCGATCAATATCGTCTGATGGAGCGCAAATATCTGACGACAGATAAAAGAAAGTATCAATTCTCCGTTTCGATGCAGCATTATACGTTTGCTGTTCAAGCGTTTATGGAAACCGTAAAGGAATACGATTCAGAAGATTTCGAATTCGCTGTTTTTGAAACACAAACGCAGACTGTCATTCAAAACGTCAAGACGCTGAAAAGCGAAATAGGCGTTCTCTATGTCAACGACTTCAACCGAGACGTCCTTAATAAACTATTTTATGACAGCGACGTCGAGTTTGTTCCCCTTTTCGATTGCCCGATTTCGGCGTATCTTTGCAGAAACCACCCGCTGGCTAACCGTGAAAAGATAACCTTGAAAGAACTTGCGCCATATCCCTGTCTTTCCTTTGAACAGGGCGTTGGAAATTCCTTTTACTATGCCGAAGAGGTTATGAGTTCCTACCCGTATCGACAAATCATCAAGGCGTCCGATCGAGGAACGATGTTAAATCTTATGGTGGGGCTCAACGGGTACACGCTCTGTTGCGGCGTGATTTGCGAGGAGCTTAACGGGGAACTGTATCGTGCGGTGCCGCTTGCAACGGACGAAAGAATGACCATCGGTTATATCAAAAAAAAGCAGGCGTCTCTCAGCGCCATGGCGGCGGATTACGTTCAAGCGTTAAAGAAGTTTGCGCCTGCTAAATAACGTCTCTTTCCCCACATATTTAACCAACGCGGTCTGACGGCCTCGCGAAGTGGGGAAGCTTCGGCTTTCGGGATCCAGGATTTCAAGCGTTTTCGCAAAAAAGACGGTTAAAACAATTGATTGTTGAGGGTTGCAACAGTAGTTTTTCTCTTTACAGGCATACTGCTCCCATATAACCTCCTATTTCTTCAGTTGCCGGAAAGGGGGCGTTAACAGACGTCTCATCTTGTTGACCAGTTGATCAAACAGTTTTTCGTACGAGCCCTATTGAGCTCGATCGTCCCAATCGTAATGCCGTCCTGTTTGTTCTTTATGTCGCATAATAATATGTTCCATTCGACGACGAACACGGCTTTTCCTCTTTGTTTTGTCTTCTGACGATTACTCGAACGTAAGCGGACGACGACGACCGTCTTTTTCGATGATTATCGGCGCAACGTCGCGTTTGTTGAAAGCGCCCGGGGCGCATGGTAGAATGATTGCAGTAGCGCGGTTCTTCGAACCGTTCCTTCTCACAATTCCATGGATTCTGCCGGATCGTTTTGATTTCGCGTTCGAATCGCGTGAACGACGAGCGTCGAGTTTTGATATTGTCCGGGTCGAGGGAACGAAAGAAAGGAAATTGCCAGTGGGCGTGGTCATTGCCGTTATTACGTTGCTGATTTTGGTTATTTGCAGAAGCGTCGTTAAACGTCAAAGTGCGAAAGCGGATAAGATTCGCGCCTACGCTCAGGGACTGGCGGCGGACGGGAAACTCGGCGAACTCAAAGAACTTGCCGCGAGATCGCGATATTCGGGGATACGCCGTCAGGAGTGGGATTTTTTGACGGAAATCTGCAAGCTTAACGTCGCAGGTCGTCAGGGGGTCGACGCGCTGAAAGCGTCGCTTGCCGCGATTCTTCCGAAGCTCGCGCCACGTCGCGAAACGTATGCGGAAATCGTGATATACGCT
>CACYBR010000210.1 GCA_902772705.1 uncultured Planctomycetota bacterium | reverse complement strand
GTCGGTTCGACGTTCCTGGTCGGAAGCGCCGTCGCGGACGAAATCATTATGACGACCGGCAAGAAGGGAACCGGGACGATCGTTTCCGAAACGGCGACGAGCGTCGAGATCGAAACGACCGTCTCCGGACGCGTCGTGAAACGAACCGTTCCCAAAAACCGGATTTACTCGATCGAAAAAGACGGCAAACGCCGTGTTCTCAACGATTCCGCCGCAGGGAAAAAAGCCGCCGCCGAGTCTGACGCGGTCGCGAACGGCAAGTCGAACGGCTCCGACGGCGAGAATTCCGTCGCCGCAAACCGCGTCGAGCGCTCGCCGAGCGAAGTCTTTGAGATTATCGATCGAATCGGAAAAACTGCGCCCGACTGGCTGGAAACGACGCCCCTCGAGTATCCGCCGACGCTTGACTTAAGCTTTCCCAAAGACGTCGACGGGTGGGACGCGAACCGCAATTTCGGCCAGTACGTTTGGGACGTGATCAATCCGAACCGCGAGCGTTGGAAGTCGGCGGTCAAGCTCGCGGAGTTCATGCGCGAACGGAACAAGAACGACGCGGAAGTCGTTCGGCGAATTGATCAGGCGACGGGAGAATTTTACTTTCGGTTCTTTCAGGACTATCCGCGCGCCGCTTACTACTGGCGTCTGAGCGGGCTCGACGACGATCCGGCGTCCGCGCCCTGGCTCGGCGCCTTTCTCGGCGAATGCTATTGGCGACTTGGCTCTAAAAAGGCCGCGCTCGACGTGTACGCGAAAACGCCCGACCAGCTGCAATGGGTCAAGGTCTTGACGGAGATGGGCGAACTTGACGAAGCGTTAAAGCTCGCCGAGCGGCTGGCGCAATCGAAACGGCCCGATTACGCGTTTGTTTACGCCGGAGACGCATGCCGCGCGGCGGGCGATTACGACAGAGCGATCGAGTATTATCGGCGCGTGCTGGCCGTCGAGCCGACGCCTGACCGAACCGTCGAGCAAATGGAGCGCAATACGAAGCGCGCGCGAGCAAATATCATTGGAATCGAGACGTTCGAACGGCTCGATTTGACGAAAGTCCCCAACGGCGTCTATTTTGGCGACGGCGTTGGTTTCGCCGGAAACGTCCGGGTCCGGGTCGCCGTCTCCAACGGCAGAATCGCGTCGGTCGAGGTCGTTGAACATCAGGAAAAGCAATATTACTCGTCGATCGTCGACGTTCCGCGTCAAATTGTTGAGAAACAAAGTTTAAAGGAAGTCGACGCCGTCAGTTCGGCGACCGCGACGTCGGAGGCGATCGTCAACGCGACGGCGAAGGCGCTTTCCGAAGCCGTTGAAAAAGAACGCGATAAAAAAACGACGCGACCGGCTCAAACGACGCGGACGAACGCCCCGGGAAAGACGGGCAATTCCGCCAAAACCAGCGAGATCGTAAAGGAAAAACAATGAGCGCGTACGGCAGGACGCGGAGAATTGCCCGAATCGCGACGCGCGCCCTTGCCGTCGCATGGTTCGCCTTGTTGCTCTTTTGGGTTTGTCAGCCTTATCCGACGACGGCGCCGCGCCGGTCAGACGGGTGGATTCCGCTCGAAGTCGACGGAGGAACGGGGCGCGTCAAGCTGCAGTCCCCGGAGTTCGAAAGCGTTCCGGCGATCGGCGAAACGCGTTGGCTTCTCGACGCGTCGACCGACGAGCGCGTTTCGTTTGGGGAATTCCGCGTCGTCGACGCGCGGACCGGCGACTCAAACGCGCCGGAAGATACGGAATCGTCAGGTTTCGCGACGTTTGAACCCGTCGCGGCGCTCGACTCGGAACGACTCGACGCGCTGACGACGACGTTCGGCGAGTTGACTCTCTGTGAAAGCGATCCGGACGCTCTCCCCGACGCTTGCGCGCGGCGGCTGAACGAACGAACGGCGCGATTCGGCCCCGCGTCGACGGCGCTTGCGACGGACCTGTGCGTCGGCGGCGTCGCGGCGGGCCGGCGTTCGGGCGCGTGGACGACGATCCTTGTCTCTACAGGCGTTCTCCTATTGTCCCTCTTTTTTGCCCGAACGTTTTGCGGTTGGCTTTGTCCGACCGGCGCGCTCGTCGACTTCGCCGATTTCCTTTGCGCGCCGATTCGACAATTCGTTGAAAAACGGCGACGAAACGCGGCGACGTGCCGAAAAACGGACCCGCGGCCAGACGTTTCCTATCGATTTCGGTTGTTTCTCGCCGTCGGTCTGATTTCGGCGACTTGCGGCGGAGTCGCGTTCGTAGGCTGGTTTTCGCCGATCGCGACGCTCACGCGAAACGCAGGCGCGTCGCTCGGACCGGTCCAGACGGCGTCGTACCGCGGGTGGGGACAGGTTCCGGTTCCGACGATCGGCGCGATTGTCTCGGTCGTCGTTTTTCTCGTGTTTCTGGCGCTCGGAACGCTTGGGCGCCGAACTTTTTGCCGCTGGATTTGCCCGGCGGGCGCGATCTTCGCGCTGTTGAATCGCCTGCGCGTTTTCGGATATTCGGTCGACGGCGAACGTTGCGTCAGCTGCGGACGGTGTTCGAAGGTTTGTTCGTTCGACGCGATCGCCGCGCCGTGCGCCGAAACCTGCGTCAGGATCGACGCGAACTGCGCGTCCTGCGGAAACTGCGCCGACGTTTGTCCGCGCAACGCGATTTCGTTCGGGCTCGTCGTGCGTCCTGCGGGCGCAACTCGTTCCGATTCCTGCGGTTCCGGGGGTTCGAATCGTCCGACCGACGCGAACCGTCGCGAACGACGCCGGGCGTTGGCGCGGCTCGGCGGACTCGCGGCGACGGCGTTCGGCGGAACGGCGCTCGGTCGAATTTCGGCAGAATCGGCGCTTGCCTCGGAACCGATCGTTCGTCCGCCGGGAGCCGTTTCGGAACGCGAATTCTTGCGCCGCTGCGTTCGATGCGGCGAATGTTTCCGCGCCTGTCCAAACGACGCGTTAAAGCCAGTCGACTTCGACGGCGGACTCGCGCGACTCGCAACGCCGACGTTAAACGCCGACTGGTCCGGTTGCGAGCCGTCGTGCGCGAATTGCGGTCGCGTTTGCCCAACCGGCGCGATTCGCACGTTGACGATCCCCGAAAAGCGTCGTTTCGTTCTGGGGCTCGCGGTCGTCGACCGAACGGCGTGCCTTCCGTTTACAGGCGCGGCGGACTGTCGGCTTTGCGTCGATGAATGCGCGCGTGCCGGATACGACGCGATTGAATTTGTCGCGGTGGGAACGCAAATCGACAAGGACGGTCGCCCGATAGAGGACGTCGGATTTCTGGCGCCGGTCGTTCGCGCGGAGCGGTGCGTCGGTTGCGGGCTCTGCCAGGCGCGTTGCGCCGCGATTGTCGTCCGAACCGACAAAGCTCTTGCCCGGCCCGCGATCAAAGTGACGGCGATTCGTAAAAACGACTAAAGCGGATCGTTATTTTCTCTTCTCTACGACGCGTTTTTTTCAGGATCGCACCGCAAAGTTTACGGAAACGCAGAAAGCCGTCTGACCGACGTCAGGCGGCTTTTTAACGATCGTGGCGTCTCGACTCCGGTTTTCCACGACCGTCGGAGTCCTTCTTCGCGACGAGTCGGTTTTTTCCCGTTCTGGTCGGAGTGAAGTAAAAAGGGCTTTGAAGGAAAACCCTCAAAGCCCCTTAAGCTCCTCTGGCGTTCGCTTTGTCGTCGTCGACGATCGACGCCGTGAGAGAAACGCCGTTTGATAGTGAGTTGCCCATTTAATATCCTTACCTATTGTTTTTTTTGATTTCTTCTTCCATTTCTTGCAAAAGTTCAAATCTTTTCTGACCTTCTATTTGCGCATTTGTCAATACCGTGCCGGCATAAACGCAGGGCGTTGTCAGAATTGCCAATATTTGGAGGTTTTGAAAACGGTCCTTTAATCTATCGCTATACGCTCATGCCTGCCTGGAATTCCCGATAGAGCGGGTAACATGACAATAGGAGATTGGTAAATATCAAAATAATAATCGGCCAATTTTTCCCAATGGTTCGAATTTTGATCAAAG
>CACYBR010000209.1 GCA_902772705.1 uncultured Planctomycetota bacterium | reverse complement strand
CGAGCCACTCGCGTTCGAGATACGCGCACGTTTCGGTCGGCGCGAAGATTTCGCCCGGTTTCCCTTCGTTGACGACCGTGATTCGCGGAGAAATTTCGCTCAAATGAACGCGCCACGACCCGTCGAGTTCATCAAGAAACGACTCTTCAAAGAGTTTCTTCCCCGATTCGACGGGCGCCAGAACCCGAGGCGGATTGAAGAACAAGCTGACGCGCTTGCCCTTAGGCGGCCATGGAAGGTCGCGCGAGAGCCATTCCGGTCGTTTCTTATAGGGGAATCGCTCTTCGATTTCCCCCGTCTCAAAACGGTCGAAAGCATAAGCGCCTTCGAGCGGCTTCGCTTCGGCTTTCCATTCTTCTTTCCAATAATTGGCGACGGGCGCGCCCGTCAATCCACCGACAGGATAACAATTTCCGTCGATCGTTACCCGAGCTTCAGGCGCCAGCGCGCGGATCAGTTCTTCTCCCGTCGTCAAATTACGGAGCGAAACAGTCGCGGCGTTGGGCGCGAGAAGGATTCGGCGCTCGATCAACCCGTTGGAAAGGGTTAGTTCCTTCGCGTTTTCGTCGAATTGAATCTCCGAAACGTAAGGAGCCGGGTTAAGGAGCCAGTCGGGACGCTCGTCGTCGTCCGCCAGAGTTGGCGTCGGCACGGTCGCGAGCGATAAAAGAACGTAAACAACAAAGAAGAGGCGGCGCATTATTCATCCTGAGATTTTCGGGGAAAACGCGACGTCGAATCGGCTCCGAGATCGCGTCGTTTCGTCATATCGAAAGTCGTCGGGCAACCTTGAACGGTCTCCCGAAGACCGACTGCGTCTCATTTTAGCAGGAGGAAAACGCGCTTGCCAGACAGAGGACTTGATTTTGATCAGATTCGTTGCGACGTTTTTTCTCGTGAATTACGCGGCGTCTCTTCAAATTCGGAACGCCGATCCCTATAATATGCCCTTGATTAATCTTTGCGGCGCGCCTGAGCGTCGCACGAATAGGAGAAACTTTTTATGAAACGTGCAATTTCTGCGGTCTTTTTCTCGCTCGTCTTCCTCTTGCCAACGCTTGTCGCCAACGCGGACGACGGCGCCGTCTATCTCGGAACGCGACGCGAACTCTTTATCGACGATTTTCTCGTCAATACGCTCGACAACGTCGAACTCACGTTCCATCGTCCCGAGCGTAAAGAGGTCGTTATGGAATTCGACCGTCCGTGGGAGATGGGAGGCGAAGGCTACGCTACCGTTTTGAAGGTCGGCGACAAATACCTGCTCTATTACCGCGCGTGGGGACTCGGCGACGGCGTCCCGATGTGCTACTGCCTCGCCGAAAGCGCCGACGGACGAAATTGGACGCGTCCGGAACTCAACCTGTGCGATTACAAGGGCGTGACGTCGAACAACATCATGCTCGACGAAGTCGCCGGAACGGATCTCGGAACGCAGGACTTTACGCCGTTCCTCGACGAACGACCGGGCGTCCCTGAGGACGAACGCTATAAGGCGATCGGAAACGGGTACGGCGCGTTCGACGATCCAAAGAGGAACGGCGTCTTCGCGTGGAAGTCTCCCGACGGCGTCCACTGGACGCTCATGCACGAGGGACCGGTCTATACGGACGGGAAGTTCGACACGCAGAACGTCGCGTTCTGGTCGACGCTTGAGAAGAAATACGTTCTGTTCTATCGAGAATTTATCAACAACGTCCGGGTCGTCGTCCGCGCGACTTCGGACGACTTCATCCACTGGAAGCGAGAAGGCGAAATCCAGTTCAAGCACGGCGGCGGTCCGACGCTGCGCGAGCAGTTCTATACGAATCAGATCCAGCAGTATTACCGCGCGCCGCACATCTACATCGGGCTTCCGACGCGCTACGTCGACAACGGTCTTGTCGCGTCGACGCCGCAGTTGCCGGAATGGCAGGACCGTCAGCGTCGTATGAAGATTTACAAGGGGGGCGATCGCCTCGGCACGGCGACGACGGACACGATTCTGATCACGTCGCGAAACGGCGTCAACTTCAAGCGTGCGAACGACGTCTTTATCGCGCCGGGACTGAGAACGTCGTCGAACTGGTTCTACGGCGACAACTACACGGCGTGGAACTTTTTAGAGACGCCGTCTGCGGACGACGATTCGCCTAACGAGCTTTCAATCTACGCGTGGGAGAGCACGAATTCGCTCAAGCCGTCGCGTCTGCGCCGTTACGCGCTGCGTATCGACGGGTTCGGGTCGCTCCACGCGAAGACGCAGGAGGGCGTCGCCGTCACGAAGCCGCTGAAGTTCGAGGGGAAAGAGTTGTCGCTGAACGTCGCGACGTCTTCCGCCGGGTACGTCAAGGTCGAAGTCCTCGACGCCGACGGTCAGGTCGTTCCGGGGTTCTCCGCCGACGATTGCGACCTCATTTTCGGCGATTCGCTCGACCGTCGCGT
>CACYBR010000208.1 GCA_902772705.1 uncultured Planctomycetota bacterium | reverse complement strand
GGCTGGAACCAGTTTTCCTTGAATTCAAACCATTCCTGTTCGTCCTCGTAAGCGCACAGGTCTCTTATGATGGACTCAATATTCATGAAAGCGACAGTTCCTTTTCTATTTTATTCCCCAATTTTATTCCCCGATTTTATTCCCAGACTTTCTCTTAAATATATTTATCAAAACTATTTACAATATTTATTCCCCAATTTTATTCCCCAGATTTTCATTATATCATGCGGTGAATAAAAACGGAACGGGGTACGGGAAGATTATCATAGCTGCGGACTGTCTTCCGCTTTGCGAACGGAATCCTGCGGCGCCAATCCGCAGTTCCTTTGACGGCGTCGTTTCTGGACTTGCCGGGCCCCTTTGCTCGCTCAATCAGAGTCGACAGGCAATCGTCGTTGTAAAGCGTCATTGATTTCGGGACTCGGCTATTTGATTCAGGATTTGAAACAGATCGACGCCGGGGGAATCGCCGTCAAATTCTAAACGCTTCGACGACGTCGGGCTGGAGTTCGAGGTAGCCGAGTTTTCCGAGCGCGAACAGATGGGAGTCGGGGTCAGGGGGCGTCGTGTCGACTTCGACGTGGGGATCGCTGTAGTCGGTTTCGTCGTCCCAGAGGTCCCACGTGTAAGGGTCGGCAGTGTCTTTGTCGAGTCCGCCCGCGGGCGCGAGCATGAGCTTGTAAAACTTGATGCATCCTGGCGATTCGCGCGGGTCGAATTCAAGCGTGATTTTTGAGCCGAGCTTAGAGACGATCGAGAAGACGCAGTCGCGCGTTTCTTCATGCATGCCGTTCAAAAGCTCTTCGCAGGGTTGCTGCGCGTAATCGTAGATTGCTTCGCATAATTTGACGACATTCTCGGCGGCTTCCGGGCTGTTCGTGTCATAATCGAGGAATTCTATTAGTTCGGCGGGGTTGGTGATGATCGTCATTTTTTTCCTTTCACAAGAGCGGCGGTCGGCGCGGCTTCGCGCCGTCGCCTAACGTTTGCAACGCCAATGGCGTCGTTCGTCTTCGTCGTCATTGCTCTTCCGGCGCGACGAGGCCGGAGAACTGAGCGAAGAATTTTCGGAGCTTTTGCAGGACGCGTTCCTTGAGTTGCGGGCGGCTTAGTCCGTCGTCGCCGCGTCGTACGAGGGAGCGGCGCGGGAGCAGCTGATCGACGTCGGTTCCGGCGCCGGAGATCGCGACGCTGGGGTCGTCTCCGAGCTGCGCGTTTCGGAACACGGCGGCGAGGTATTCGCGCGTCCTGGCGTCGTTGAGGTTTTCGTCGCGAATGATCGCGGCGACGGCGCTCTCGCGTTCCTCCTCGACGAACCGTCGCCATTCGTCGTAGACGTCGGCGGAGGGCGAGACGCGCTCGACGAAGCGGTCGACGAGCTCCTTCTTCGAACGCAGCGTCGGGCTCGCGTCGACCGCGCGCTCGATCGCGTCGCGAAGCTTGCGGTCGCCGCGGCCTTTCTTCGCATAGTTCCCGACGAGGAAAAGGATATAGTCGACGTTGACGTCGATCTGCGCGACGAGCTCCGTCTCGAAGACAAGATCGTCGTTGATGTTTTCGCCCTTGTCGTCCCCGTCGGGGCCCGGACGGAGCTCGTCGTGCAGCCGGAGATACGTGCCCGTATAGCTCTGAAACTCGGCTTCGTCAAAGAGGTCGGCGCCCTCGAATTCGTCGAAGGAGAGCAGAATATTGCGCACGCGCAGCAGCTCGGAGAAGAGCTTGACGAACTCGCGTTTTTCCGTCTCGCCGAACGGGTCGGAGCCGGGCGCGAAGCGTTCCCGGAACGTCTCGACGAGCGTTTTGTAGCCCTGACGCTCGTCGCCGTTCTCGTCCATATAGCCGGACATGTATTCCTCGTAGGTTCGCAGGAGCACGAACCCGGACGCGTCCTTGTTGCCGAAGAGCGCGAGCGCGTCGTCGAGCTCCTTGCGAAGGTTGCGGAAGCACACGACGTTCCCCTGCGATTTCGTCGGGTTGAGGATCCGGTTCGTGCGCGAGAACGCCTGGAGCAGCCCGTGATACTGGAGGTTCTTGTCGACCCAGAGCGTATTGAGCGCGGGGGCGTCGAAGCCGGTGAGGAACATATTGACGACGAGCAGGAGATCGACCTCGCGGTTCTTGACGCGCTGCGAGACGTCCTTGTAGTAGTTTGCGAAGGACTCGCCGTCGACGGAATACGAGGTCTTGAAGACGGCGTTGTAGTCGTCGATCGCGTCGCTGAGGAACGATCGCGCGACGGGATCGAGCCCTTTCGTGTCGTCGGAATTCTCTTCGTCGATCGCGCCGAGCGGCTCGCCGTCGTTCGTTTCAGGGCGTTCGCGGCCGGTCTCGTCCTCGTTCGGGTTGTACGCGTTTGAGTTTGGCGTGTAGCTGAAGATGGTCGCGATTTTGAAGTCCTTTCCGAAGCGCTCGCCGAGCTGTTTTTTGAACTCGCGGTAGTATCGCATGAGCGCGTTGACGGAGGAGACGGCGAAGATGGAGTTGAAGCCGCGATAACGCTTCTCTTGCGTCTTCGCGACGGCGTCGGGTCTGCGCGCGACCTCGACGGGATTCTCGACGACCTTGAAGGGATACTCCTGGGCGCCGCGCATTGTCTTCTGGTCGAAGCGTTTGAGGATATACTCGACGATTTTCTGGATTCGTTCCGGCGCCATGACGGCGTCGTCCGTGTCGATCTTCTCGACCTGATAGTCGGGCGCGCCCTCCTTGCCCTGGATCGTGCTGACGAAATCGACGTGGAATTTGAGGACGTTTCCGTCGTTGATCGCGTCGATGATGTTGTAGACGTGGAGCGCGGAGGAGCGCGGCTTGCCGGCGCCGCGGTCGTCGTTTGCGGCGCTTCCGAACGCCAGTTCGGTCGTCGCGAGCCGACCGTTGATCGTTCGCGCGTTTTCCTTGAAGATCGGCGTGCCGGTAAAGCCGAAAAGGAGCCGCTTCTTGAACGTTTTGGAGATCGCGCTGTGCATGTCGCCGAACTGCGAACGGTGACATTCGTCGAAGATAAAGACGAAGCGTTTCTGGAAGACGGGGCTCGATTTGTCCGCCTTTTTGATATACGACTGAAGCTTCTGGATCGTCGTGACAATGATGGGATACCGTCGGGGAATCCCGTTCGCGTCGCGGTCCTCGAGCTGACGCTGGAGCGTCGCCGTATTGCGGCTGCCGTTGGCGGCGCCCTTTTCGAACCGGTCGTATTCCCGGATCGTCTGATAATCGAGGTCTTTGCGGTCGACGACGAAGAGGACCTTGTCGATTTCTGGAAGCGCGGCGGCGAGCTGCGCCGTCTTGAAGGACGTGAGCGTCTTGCCGCTGCCGGTCGTGTGCCAGATAAAGCCGCCGCCCGAGGTTCCCGTCCATAGCTTGTAGCTCACGGCGGTCTTGATCTTCTGCAGAATCCGTTCGGTCGCCGCGATCTGATAGGGCCGCATGACGAGCAGGACGTTCTCCGACGTGAAGACGCAGTATTTCGTCAAAATGTTCAAAAGCGTGTTTTTCGCGAAGAAGCATCGCGCGAAGTCGTCCAGATGATGAACCTGCTTGTTGCGCGCGTCCGCCCAGCATGACGTGAACTCGAAGGACGCCGACGCGCGCTTCTTACGGCCCTTGACCGCGCTCCCTTCCGCGACCGCCCGCTCCCGCGTCGTGTTCGAGTAGTATTTCGTCTCGACCCCCGTCGAGATCACAAAAATCTGAACGTACTCGAAGAGCCCGTCCTGCGACCAGAACGAGTCGTTCTGATAGCGCTGGATCTGATTGAACGCTTCGCGAAGCTTGCCGCCCGGGCGCTTGAGCTCGATCTGGACGAGCGGCAGCCCGTTGACGAGGATCGTAACGTCGTAACGGTTCTTATGCGCGCCCCCCTCGGCGACGTACTGACGCGCGACCTGAAGCCGGTTGTTGTGGATCGTCGTCTTGTCGACGAGCATGACGTTCTTCGTGACCCCGTCGTCGCGCTCGAAGGAGAGCTTTGCGGAATCGCGCTGCAGCAGCGCGGTCTTATCGGCGATTTTGCTGTTCGGGTTCGCGAGCTGCCCGTGAAAGAATCGGTCCCATTCGCGGTCTTCGAACGTGAAGCCGTTGAGCGCCTCAAGCTGTCGTCGGAGATTGTCGCGCAGCGCGTCCGCCGACTTGATCTCGACGCGCTCGTAGCCCTGGGCGATCAGCCGGTCGACAAAGCGGTCTTCAAGCTGCTGCTCCGTCATCTGGACGATCGAACCGTCCTGCGACGGCTCGTATTCCGCCGCGACCGTCGTCTCCGGCGTCTCCATAATGTGGCGATATTCTGTCATGGCAAGCTCCATGGTTGTGTTGTCGCGACGCCGCCGGGCGGCGCGTCTGTGCCATACCGCGTCTATTTCGCAAAATTGAAAATTTTTCAAAAATGCGAAATAGAATTGGGCCGGGAAGCGTTTGCCGCCCCGTTTCTCTGGATCGCTCTGCTCCAGTCTTCTGTCTGCGACGCTCTGTCGCACCCGCTCCCGTTGGTCGCTGGCGTCGGTCGTCATACGCGTTAAATTGTCGCGACGCGTCGCGGCGCCGCCGGCAATGACGGATCCGTCGCGTCTGTGTCATACATTGTCTATTTCGCAAAATTGAAATTTTTTCAAAAATGCGAAATAGAATTGTTCCGGGAAGCGTTTGCCAGCCAGTCCGCGACGTCGACAATCTGCACGCCTTCATACTGATACGCCTCCTGTCGGGTGCGTGCAAGGATCATTTTCGGATAGGCGTCTCTGATCTTCAGCAGAGGATCGATCTCACGCTGGAAGACGCCGGGATCGTCAATGCTACTGGCAACCTGGATATACAGCTTTTCGCTGCGCCTGACAGCGACGAAGTCGATCTCTTTCTTATACAGCGTCCCGGCATATAACTCATATCCCCGGCGCATCAGCTCAATGGCGACGATATTTTCAATCATTCTGCCATAGTCGGCGTTTTTCGTACCCAGTCTGGCATATTTGAAGGAATGATCGCAGAGGTAGTATTTGTCATTGGAGGTCAGATATCGCTTGCCCCGGATATCATATCTTCTGACTCTGTAGAATGCGAAAGCGTTGCAGAGATACTTGACATAGGCGCCGACGGTGCGATCATTTGTCTTAACATGTTCGGCGGCAAACGCGGCGACCACGTTACGCGCAGAGGTCTGATTTGAGACGTTGTCAATGAGGAAATCGCAGAGGCGTTCCATCAGCGGCATATTGCGCACACGGTACTTTTGCCGAATATCACGAACAATCAGCGTATTAAAGACGTCGGCGATATAATCATATTTCGCTTCGGGCGATTTATAGAGATAGGAGCCGGACATGCCGCCCTCCTGAATATAGCGATTAAACGCCGCATACTGATCTGTCAGCTCGTAATAGCGCATAAACTCGGCAAAGGAGAAGGGGAAAACCTCGATTTCAAAGGCGCGTCCGGTGAACAGCGTCGCCAGATCGCTGCTAAGGAGGAAAGCGTTGGAGCCGGTGATGTAAATGTCGTATTTCTCGGAGGCGTGCAGACTGTTAAGCGTTTTCTCAAAGCCGACGCACATCTGAACCTCGTCAATGAAGACAAAGTTGTTTTTCCCCGGCTTATATGCGTTTTCAACGTAGTCGTTGAGCGCATGATACTCGGTCAGGCTTTCATATGCGTTCAAGTTAAAATTGATGTGAATGATATTTGCGCACGGATCGTCGGACTGGACATAAGCCATAAACGCCTCCAGCAGCTTAGACTTTCCGCTGCGTCGGACCCCGGTTATGACTTTGATATCCGGGGAGCCCATCGCGTCTTTGAGCTTGTTCAGGTAAAAATCTCGTTCGATTAATCGCATGGTATAGCGCCTCGTCTGTATTATACCGCGTCTGTTTCGCAAAATTGAATTTTTTTCAAAAATGCGAAATAGAATTGGGCCGGGAAGCGTTTGCCGCGGCGTTTCTCTGGATCGCTCTGCTCCAGTCTTCTGTCTGCGAAGCTCTGTCGCACCCGCTCCCGTTGGTCGCTGGCGTCGGTCGTCATACGCGTTAAATTGTCGCGACGC
>CACYBR010000207.1 GCA_902772705.1 uncultured Planctomycetota bacterium | reverse complement strand
GCGACGTCTCAGGCGCCGCCCCCAAACGCACAGACAGTCATGATTGGGACCAAACGGCGAGGTTCGCCATAACGACGAACGAAGTTCTCTTCCGGAGCGGGGAGAGAACTTCGTTTCCTTCCAATCGGTTGCGCGCCTGCGCGATCACAGCGTCTCTTCAAAATAGTCGGCGAAGGCTTCGTCGAGAATCGAACTGGAATCGTCGGTCGCGGTGAAGAACTCCTGATAGAAGTCGGGCAGCTGTTTCCCCGCCGAGTCGTAGCCGACGACCTTAAAGCCCCATCTATTACCGACATAGAATCCGCTGACAACAGCCGTCGGTTCCGTCAGTCCCGTCTTATAGCTCACCCAGGTCGAACCGTTGTTCTTGCTGAGGTACAGTTTATAGGTCGCCGCGCCCGGGATCCCTTTCCAGTTGAGCGTCGCCTGTCGCGCAGAAGCGTTATAATCAAACGTGATACGAGGCGCCGAAGAGCGAATCTTAACCGACGAAATGGCGCCCGAGGAATCCCCGACGCCAACGGCGACGACGCGCACGTCGTACTCAGACTGCTTCGGAACGTAAGAGAACAGCCCTCTTGCTTCGGGGATCTCCACGTCGCCATTGTCGCCGACGTAATACCACCGCAGATCGATCGACGCGTTTTCCGCGCCGGTCACGGCGACGGTCACGGCGTCCCCTTCCTCGTAGACGTCGTTCGACGCGGCGACGGCAACCGGCGCGAACGTTCCCTCGTAGTTCGCCGGAATCGCCTTATTCGCGGAGTCGACGCCGACGACGCGGAACGAGTATGAACTCCCGAGATAAACCGCGTTGACGACCGCGGCGGGCTCCGTGAGGCCCGTCTTGTAACTGGCCCATGTCTGTCCGCCGTTCTTGCTGAGCATGAGCTTATAGGTCGCGGCGCCCTGAATCGGCTCCCAGCTCAGGTTCGCCTGACGCGTCGTCGCGTCGTACGCAAAAGCAATCGGGGACGACGCGGGAATAACGACGGTCCTGGCTGAAGAGCCGGCGGAATCGCCGGTTCCCGTCGCTACGATTCGGAGACCGTAGCTCGCGGTCGTCGGCGTATAAACGAGTCGTCCGGCGGCGTCGGAAATCTCAACGTCTCCCGAAGCGGTCATGGCGAACCATTTCACGTCGCAGGACGCGTTCGCGGCGCCGGTAATCGTCACGGAGATCGGTTCGCCTGCGGCAAAGGACGCCGGCGCCGCCGATATGGAGATCGGCGCAAGCGTCGTCTCTCGAGACTCCGCCAGTTCGGTCCCGGCCGCGTCGACGCCAACGACGCGGAAGCTCCATGAACGTCCGACGTACAAGCCGTTAATGACCGCGCTGCGCGTTTTAAGATTATTCTTGGAGAGCGCCCAGGAGCCTCCGTCCTTGCGCACGTAAACGCGATAGGTCTGCGCGTTGTCGACCGGTCGCCATTGCAGCGTAACCTGCCGCGTCGAAGCGTCGTAATCGCAGGTCAGCGCCGGCGCGTCCGAAACAATCGTCGTTTCCGCGACGGAGCCTGTCGAATCGCCTGTTCCCGTCGCGACGACTTTGATATTGTAATCGCCGGTCGAAGGAGCGTAGCTCAGGAGTCCCGCCGCCTCGACGATCTCGACGTCGCCGTCGGAGGTCGCGTAGTACCATCTGACGTCGGCGCTCGCGTTTTCCGAGCCCTGAACCGCGACGGAAATCGTCGCTCCGGCGGCATAGGTCGCGCTCGACGCGGTCAGCGCGATCGGCGCGAGCGTTCCTTCGCGCGTCTTGACGAGCGTCTTACCCGACGCGTCGACCCCGACGACGCGAAAATCCCAGCTGTTGCCCGCGTAAAGCCCGCTAACGACGACCGACGTCGTCGCGATATCCTTCTTATAGGTCGTCCACGATCCTCCGTTCTTGCTCACAAGCGTCTTATAGGAGACCGCGCCCGGTATTGCCGCCCAGGAAAGCGTCGTTTTGCGCGTCGCCGTATCGTAGCTTACGTCGAGGGGCGCCGCTTTGGCGACGATCACGACGGACGCGCCGGACCCCTCCGAACGCTTCTGACCGGTTGCGACGACCTTGACGTCATAGAGCGCGTCGTCCGGCGTAAAGCTCAGCAATCCTGCGGCTTCCGGAATCTCAACGTCGCCGTTTTCCGTCACGTAATACCATCGAATATCGGCGGACGCGTCGTCCGCAGCCACAAGCGAAACATTGATCGTCTCGCCGATCGAAAACACTGTCGTCTGCGCCGTCAGTCCGACAGGGGCAAACGAATCAATAAAGACGTTTGACAGATTCTTGCCAGAAGAATCGACGCCAACGACCTTAAAAACGTAGGAGGAGCCTGCCGTAATCGAATTGACGACCGTCGAGGTCGTCGTGAGGTCCGACTTGTACTTGACCCATGACGAGCCCCCGTTGCGACTGAGCAGAACCTTATAGGAGGCGGCGCCGGATATTTCGTTCCATTCAAGGGAGACTCTTTTCGCCGCCGCGTCATATTCAAAGGTCATCCCGGGCGTCGCTTCATAAGGACCAAGGTCGATCGCATTGCCGGAGAAGCGTTTGTTTCCGTTCAAATCGAGCGACGTCGCGTCGAGCCCGACAGCCTGCGCATAGTCGTCGTTTCCCTTGTCTATCGCCTGCGAGCCCTCGGCAAGATTGAAGTCGCCGTTCTCCGCGTCTCGGAAAAGGGGCAGGTTCGCGTTATAGCGGATATTGTCGGCGCCCCCGACCCATTTCTTATAGCTCGAAAGCGTATTGTAACCGACGAGCTCCGAATTGCTGTTGTAGACGTCGATATCGTTGTTGGTCGCCGAGTTGAGCGCAAAGATCGAATTGTAGACCGCCATCCCGCCGTCGACCGAGCAATCGTCGAACGAAACGCCGCCGATCTTGTTCGCCGTATTGCACGCCACGACCGTGTTGACGACGCTTCCGTAAGACTCGATAAACTGGAGACCGCCGACCCGATCGCTCGCTTCGTTCCCAATGAACGCGCAGTTCACGACCTCGACCGGTCCGCCGGCGAAGGCGGCGCCGCCAGCAAACCGCGACGTGTTGCCACGAAATACGCAGTCG
>CACYBR010000206.1 GCA_902772705.1 uncultured Planctomycetota bacterium | reverse complement strand
GTTGGCGTTGAGGATACGACCTATCCCTATCCAGTTGACGGACAAACGAATATAACAATTGACGACTTGTACCTCTACTTTGGATTCAGCGACTCCTTTTCCTCCGGCTCGTCGCTTGGTTCTGCCCTTAACGCCGGCTACTATCGTGACGACGGCAGGGGAGTCGCTGCGACAGGCTCGCTCGTTTTTAACGCCAATTACTTTGTCGCAAATCCAGACGACTCCATTCAGGCCGTTTTCTATAATACGGCGCTTCATGAGGTTGCCCACGCGTTAGGCTACAACGTTGCTCATTTCCAGAAGCTCGGTCTTCTCGAATTGTCGACGGATACTCCCTTTGGGTTGGACGATCTTTTTGTTAGCAGCTCAGATTACTATTATTACTACCTGGGCGAAAACGGAGTGGAACAATATCTTCAGTCATATCCAGATTCCTTCCTTAAGGAGACGACGTCGCCGTATAAGTATCTTATGGAAACTTATACCGCGAGCGGTTCTTTCGGAGCTCATCCGAGTTCGATTCTGGGAACATACTACCTCTATCTGAATGAGCGCGACGGAATGACCTATTCGATCTCGCCGCTGTTTGAGGCGACGATTACGCCTATGACGCTGGGCGTTCTCGAAGACGTCGGATATACGGTCAATTACGACTTCGCTGATACGCTGGGAACGCCAACGCCCCAGAATCTCACAACTCAGGCTGTTGGTAAAACAATTGTTCTTAACTGGGAGAAAGCCGCTTGCGATCTTTCCAATTCGGAGTCTGGCAACGCAAAATATCGAATAGAACGTTTTGACGTCACCGCTCAACTTACCGGAGAACCAGAGGAAGATTGGATTGTTGTGGCAACAGACTTTGAAGGAACTACCTTTTACGATTCCTCGGTTGAATCTGGTCACGAGTACTCATACAGAGTCAGCGCCAGCTATATCCGTTCCAACGAGGAAGTTGGAATCTATCGAGCTAAAGCTGGCGACGAGATTGTTTGGGAATCAGACGAAAATAAATTCTGCGTTTACGCCCTTGTCAACAACGGTTCCAATATGCTCGGTTGGACGCGAGTCGTCCCCTCGACTTATGAAAAAAGCTGGACTGTTACGAATCTCCCCCAGACGCCTGGGGAAGGAACGACTCTTTTCAAAGTCGTCGCGGTCGGAGCGATCCTCACAGAGACAATCCCTTCAAAAATATCAAACGTCTCAGTTTCCACAAAAGCTGATTCCTTCGTACCAAACGGATACTCCAAAGAAGACTGGAACGCAATTAAGGTATTTCTGGAAACCACCGATGAAAACGGAGTAAAAAACGGCTACAAGGTTGACGGAGCCTCATACAGTCCTGATTTTCTCCAAAACGTTTCAGGACTAACCTGGGAGAAGATCGACGGTGTTTATCGTCTTGTGGATTGTTCCATGACGGGATATAACCTCGTTGGAGACCTTAATCTTTCCAGTTGCTCTGAGCTTAAAAGCATCTCGATCGAGGATAATTCAATCTCCCAGATCGAATTGAATTCCTTCCACCTTACGGTTGTAAACGTGAGCTCTAACAATCTTTCAAGTCTTGACGTCTCGAATCTCGCCACGCTTGAATCCCTTTCGTGTTCAGACAACGAGTTGTCAAGCCTTGACGTCTCAAATAACCTGAGGCTCATTTATCTGGATTGCTCAAACAACAACGTTTCCACAGTCTCTTTAGAGGACAATTGGAATTTAACCACGCTCAAGACGTCAGGGACTTCCATCGACTCGCTCGACGTCAGTCATAACAGCGTTCTCCACTCTCTGAGTCCTTGGAACACGGAGCTCGCTTTTGTAAAACTACCTTCTGGGTTTGCGGATATCGTTGATCTGTCAGCGTCAAGCGCCAACTCCTTCTCGTGGGTCAAGGCAGGCGAACAGGTTGAAGAGAACGCTTCTTATCAGTTCGACGGTTCCGACGTCACTGTTGTCGCAACTCTGGAATTCGACGGTCTGACGCAGAAAATTATTTTCTATGTTGGAGCTTCAGGCGACGCTCCGGCGCCCCCGTCCGACCTTGTCTTTGGAGAATTGGAAAATGGTCGACTGTATACGTCTTGGATCGACCACGCCGTTGGTGAAATCGGTTATAAGGTTTACTACCGTGTCGACGACGGAGATTGGCGTTTCGCGGATTCCGTCGTTTCTTCCCCTGAAGTCTCTGCAACTACCGGGGCGCTCGTCGAAAGAACGGCCATTGGAGTCAACACAGCCAATTCCTATACCTTTAAAGTCTGCGCCTATGGACTCGATTCCAAGGGAAACGAGATTGAATCAGACGGACTTCAGGGCGTTTATACTTCGACAGAATTCAAGCTGGATTCTCCTACCAACTTCATCGCCTATGATTACAATCCTGAGACGTTAACGCTCCAGACGTCCTGGGATAAGGTTGACGGCGCGGCCTATTACGAAGTTCAGTATCGTCGTTCTGACGACGGCGGCGAGACCTGGCTGCACGATTCATGGTTGCATGCTGAAACTTTGTCAGACAATTTCCGTACGGCTATTTTCGTCCACGAGGACAGTTTCTACGGTTTCCGAGTAAGAGCAATTTCAGCTTCGGGGGAAACTTCAGATTGGTCAGAAATTGTTTATTCTCACGTCCCCACACTGCCAGAACTCACGAATCTGACGGCGTCTGACTATGACCTGAATACCCAATCTCTTATTCTGTCCTGGAATCCGGTTGAGTCAGCCCGTTTCTATGAAGTCCAATATCGCGTGTCCAATGACGCTGGCGAATCCTGGAACGTCTGGACCATAGCGGAAAAGAACCTTACCAGCACGGGCAGAGTCGCCCATGACGTTTACGCCCCGTGCGTCTATGAATTCCGCGTTCGGGCGCGCTCCCTCTCCGGAGAACGTTCAGAATGGTCGACGGTTTCCTTCAAATATGAGAGAACGTCAGTTGAATCGACGGCGCTACTTGACGTTGTCTTTGAACAGTCTCTCTTCTCTGAAGACGACACGTGATTGGCGATTGAGTCGCACAGGAGTTTAAAAAAGGAAATAATAAACGACGTCGACGGAGGTCCTTTCGACGTCGTTTATTATCTTTACGGAGTAGAATTAATTCGTCTGGCGAACAGTTTTAGGTCTCACCAAAATCCGCTTGGAACCAATAAAATAGCGATCTCCTTGAACAGCCGCTATCCGAACAATACTCTCGCCAGAATAATTAGCAGGAATACGAATTCTAACCTTGAACTGCCCTCCTTTGGTTTTGGTTCGAATCGCATCAACGACGAAATTGTTGGCTTTATGGTAGACGTCGTTAAATTCTCGACGATTCTCTTCCGATTCTCGAAAAACTCTGTCACGTTTAGGTTTTGAAATATTAGGACGAAAATCTGCTAACAACAGCTCGCCCTGCACAATCGCTTCCTCTCCTTCGTCGACGGGCAATTTGCCAGTTAACTCGACTTCTTCCATTGAGTAGGCAATTTCTGGAGCGTCTATTGAAACCCTGATGGGAAACTTAACCTTCAGAAGAGGATCTCCGAAAAGGTTGAATTCCGCGATATGATCCCTTAATTGATCGTCGAGACGATTCGCGGTTGGATCCAATATCGCGGCTGCCTGATCAATCGTTTTCCTGAACGAAGCGTTCTTACGTCTAATCTTTTCTGCATCTACAAGAGACTTCTCCAGACGCTCGTTAATCCATTTGAGTTGCGAGCCCGGCGACAAAGGATCAGAATCCGTTTCACTGTCGGAAAGAACGGACTCGGACGCGCCCGATTCCGTCGTCTCGCTGGTAAAAACAAGTTCTTCTTCCAAGGATTCATCGTCGTCTAAGTCGTCAAGCGTTCGTCGCTGGGCATTATAATAAAGTTCACCGAGAGTTTTAGGGCCCTTGTTAAAATCGTCGTCTACATAATCGTATCCGAACGCGGATTCCATTAACGCTGAGCCGAAATAGCACATTCCATAAGGCGCGGTTCTTCGACTCGCGCCGACAACCGCAACCGGTCCGTTCTTTTGAAGAAACAGTTCTTCGGCAAGGCATTTTACCGACGCGTCATAGGCGCCAGTATAACACGCGAAGAAGAGAGCGATCGGGGCATGTCCGTCGCAATTTATGCTCGAACAATCTTCCATCTCGAGCACGCCATAATCTCGACCACTCGGCGCAAAATAGCGATCCAGTCCTACCACACGTCCATGACCAAGATATATCCAAAAAAGGGAACCTTCGTTAAATCGTTCCAAAACAGCGTCGCCAAAGTCTTCTGGATATGGACAAAAAACGCTCTGCAGCGAGAACTGGGTCAGTGAAAGATTGAATTCTTGGGGAAGATAGTCCGAAAACAATTTTCTGGCAAGCCGATCTACGATTGACGTAACGAGAGAAGAAATTCCGTTCAAAGGAGTTTCTCCAGCAGGAACGCTGCCTGGTTCGCTTCCGATCGCGCGTAGGTCAAGCCCGTTGGGGCCGGCGACAACATTAATGCAACGGCTCCAATTTCCAGCGGGCGACGCTGTCTCGTATCGAATAATCTTTTCAACGCAGTTATCCAATTCGTCCGCCGTTTCAACCGGTAAACGTCCAATAGGAACGTCGGGAATCTCATCGCCGTCAAGATCGGCATAGAACGCGTCGCTTGCCAACAAATCTTCTGACCCAAAGACTTGGACTACACGTGCAGGAACCCGCGGAGCTGGAACGACGTCGCGCCACCCATAAGGCGCGTTTTCAGTAGGCGCGCCGTCGCCAACAAGCAGGATCGCGTCAACGTGATACTTCTTCGCAGCCTTACGAATTTTCGCTCTGATTTCGTCTGGAGAAGCTATTGGCCGAAGAAGAACGCCTTGATCGACGGTCCCGTCCTCTGAAATATTCGCGAGGGGCATTAGCAGGATTTTTCGTCCTTGTTCCTGTCGGTATGCTATCCAGCGCCTAAGAGGGACGTCAAACGCCGGTGGAGAAAGAACAAGAATGACCTTTTCCCGTTTGTCTACGGCCTTGGTCCATCCATTCTGATCCGCGTCAGGAATCTCTTCTTCAAGCTCTTCGGAGTTAAGGCTATTTTCATCAGAATCGTCCATCGAAGAGTCAAAAAAAAACGGTTCATGTTCATGATCCAGTTCCTCCGATAGAACAGCATTCTCCCCTCGTCCCTGAGCAACCCCTATATTGACGTTTAAGAACATTGTGGAAATCACAAGACCGAGTATACAAAGAACCTCTTTGGCACGTCTTACTTTAAGAAATCGCGGCATTTTGTCCCCGCTCTTTGTGTTCATTTATTACAGGACTCGGTCGCCGAACGTCTGCAATTTTTGTCGCCAACAGCAGGCAAGACGGGTATCTTACCCACCGCCAATCATTCTATCAAAAGGTTACGTTCACTCTATCGTTTCCACATTGGACAGTCCACAAAGGGTCTCAGGCAAAACGAGAGAAACGGCGTCCAAAAGTTCCGTTCTGAAGGTCCCAATTCCACCGTGCTTCTCTTTCGTCTTCTCAGCGGCCAGTTGTCCACAGACGTCATACGCGCAAACGGCGGCAACAGTGGCGTCCAAAACGGAAAACGGTTTCTCGAGTTTATTATTCGCGGCAAGCCAACCGCACAAAAACGTCGTCAACATGCATCCGCTTCCGGTGATAGTTCCCATCATAGGGGAACCGTTGTGAATTCCGTAAAGGGTTCTGCCGTCAGTCGCCAGATCGATTGGTCCTGAGGCTACGACGATGGTTCCCAGCTTTTCAGCAAGACCGCGCAAGAGAGAACCCAATTCTTTATAATTATTTTCATTAATAGCGTCAGAAGCGGCGACGTCGACGCCTTTGGTTGTGCCAGAACCGGTTGCAAGCGCCTTTAATTCAGACATATTACCACGTATGGCGGCGAAACTTGCCTCTTTGAGCAACAACGCGACCGCGCGATTGCGGAATTGAGACGCGCCAACGCCAACCGGATCGAGCGTAACGGGAATGCCGATCTCATTCGCTCGACGCGCAGCCGCAACCATGGCCTCAAGAGTTCCATGATGTAACGTCCCGATATTAAGATTCACGCCTGCGCTGATTGACGCGGTTTCTACAGCCGTTTCAACCTCTTCGGCCATGCAGGGAGACGCCCCGGCGGCTAGCAAGACGTTAGCGCAATCGTTGACGGTTACATGGTTAGTAATACAATGGACAAGAGGACGTAGCTCGCGAACCGCCTGCGATATTATAGCAATTGTCTGAATGTCAAACACAGCGTCCCTCCAAGATCGTCGAACAGAAGCTCTCAAACAGCGGAATCCACCGCTTAGGAACATGGATGTTACTGTTTGTACCATTTCTCGTCAAGTCGGAACAATATTCCTTTGAGACGTTTGCAGTAGTTTTTCCCACGATTTTTTAACCGGCGGCGGCGCGAGGCGTTGGGTCGGCGATCGCGGCGATACCCTGAGCGAGTCGTTCGAACTGCTCGTCGGGCGTGGCGTCTTTAAGTTCGACGAGCGAGAGTCCGACAAGCGTGAAGGCGGCGTTCAGTTTCTACTCGGCGCCGCCGGCATATTGCGAGCCCAAGCTCTGGGCGGCAGCGTGAATAAGCCGTTCTAGGAACGGAGAGGAAAATACAACCCAAAAGAAAGGAGACCAACTCAGCGAAACACGGGAAATCCCCGAAAAAAAAGGACCTCAACCGAGCTTTTCGATTGAAGTCCAGTAGGGCCAGGAGTCAAGTCCAAATTTATGTGTAAATTCCTTCAGGGTTCCCTTTCATCATCAGGAGCCGCAGGCTCCTGATGATGAAAGGGAAGTCAGGCTATTTTTAGCGTACTCTGTTTCTCGGAGTCTTTTGGGTTCAATAACTTT